>NZ_JAGPXS010000011.1:0-214686 GCF_018070425.1 Micromonospora sp. C81 | reverse complement strand
TCCGAACCCGGAAGCTAAGCCCTCCAGCGCCGATGGTACTGCACTCGTGAGGGTGTGGGAGAGTAGGACGCCGCCGGACAATCTTTCCAGAAAGGGTCACCCGTTATCGGGTGGCCCTTTCTGCGTTGCCCCAGAAAAACCGTGGTATCCGCGGCCACTCCATAACCCGATATCAGGAAAACCGATGGGGCGGCCGGTGGGCCGCGTCAGCCCCGGGTCTGCATGCCGTTGCGGAGGTTACGCAACAGGCCGCCGGCGTCGCCGACCGACCGTCCAGGGAACATCGCCATCACCACGCTGCCGTGGTCGGCCCAGCCGCAGACCGCGAAGTCGCCGCCCTCGCCGCTGGTGCTGCCGCACTTCATCACGCCGCCCAGGTCACCGGCGGGCACCTCGCGGAGGCCGCTCACCGCACCGGTCTCATCCGACATGAGGCGGAAGAGACTGTCCAGGTCCCGTTCCGGCTGCCACAGCAGCGTGGTGCCTCCGAAGACGAGGACCGAGCGCTTGTCGTCGGCCGGGTCCCGGTAGACGGTGCCGAAGCTGCGGTCCAGTTCGATGTCCGCCGCCAAGCCGCTGCGCAGGTAGTCGGCGGTGCTCTTCGCCCGTTCACTGTCGTCGCGGGTCAGACCCGCCACCTGGTCCGGCGACGTCAGTTGCGTGTCCTTCTGCTGCGCGATCCGCCACCCACCCACACCCAGCACTCCGGCGCCGGCGAGGCCGACCACCAGGGCGGCAGTCCAAGCGATCTTGCGCCGGCGGGACCAGCCACCCGACCGCTCGTCCGGGTCGCCACCGGAGTCGCGGGTGCTCAGCTGGATCGGTTCTTCGGTCAGCTCGACCGGCTCGCGACCGCCGTCGAGCGAACGCTCGGTGAGATGTGCGTCGGACATAGCCGACACCGTACGCGAACCACAGGTGGCGCACGTCAGGTCTGCGGAAGCCCTCCGTAGACTTGTCAGGTGACCGAGAGACTGGATGCCCACCGCCCCGCAGCCCCGACCCTTGCCGGCCAGTACCAGCCCGGCGAGGTAGAGCAGCGACGGTACGAGCAGTGGGTAGCCGACGGGCACTTCCGGGCGTCCGCCGACAGCGACAAGCCCCCCTTCACGATCGTCATCCCGCCGCCGAACGTCACCGGCTCGCTGCACATGGGCCACGCGTTCGAGCACACGCTGATGGACGCCTTGACCCGGCGTAAGCGGATGCAGGGCTTCGAGGCGCTGTGGCTGCCCGGCATGGACCACGCTGGCATCGCCACCCAGAACCTGGTGGAGCGCCAGCTCGCCGCCGAGGGCCTGTCCCGGCACGACCTCGGCCGGGAAAAGTTCGTCGAGCGGGTCTGGCAGTGGAAGGCCGAGTCCGGTGGGGCGATCCTCGGGCAGATGCGGCGTCTCGGCGACTCCGTCGACTGGGACCGTGAGCGCTTCACCATGGACGAGGGGCTGACCCGCGCCGTCCAGACGATCTTCAAGAAGCTCTTCGACGAGGGGCTCATCTACCGGGCCAACCGGATCATCAACTGGTGCCCACGCTGCCTCACCGCCCTCTCCGACATCGAGGTCGAGCACACCGACGACGACGGTGAGCTGATCTCGATCCGCTACAGCGACGAGGTCGTGGTGGCCACCACCCGGGCCGAGACGATGCTGGGCGACACCGCCGTGGCGGTGCACCCGGACGACGAGCGCTACCAGCACCTGATCGGCACCGAGGTCGAGCTGCCGCTCACCGGCCGTCGCATCCCGATCGTCGCCGACGCGCACGTCGACCCGTCGTTCGGCACCGGCATGGTCAAGGTGACCCCGGCACACGACCCCAACGACTTCGAGATCGGCCAGCGCCACGACCTGCCCGCGCTCACCGTGATGGACGAGCGTGGGGTGATCACCGTGCCCGGCCCGTTCGAAGGGCTGGACCGGTTCGAGGCGCGGCCCGCGATCGTGGCCGCACTGCGCGAGCAGGGCCGGATCGTGGCCGAGAAGCGGCCGTACGTGCACGCGGTCGGGCACTGCTCGCGGTGCAAGACGACAGTCGAGCCGCGGTTGTCGTTGCAGTGGTTCGTCAACACCGCCCCGCTGGCCCAGGCCGCCGGTGACGCGGTGCGCGACGGTCGGGTGCGCATCGAGCCGGCCGAGCTGTCCAAGCGCTACTTCGCCTGGGTCGACAACATGCACGACTGGTGCATCTCCCGCCAGCTCTGGTGGGGGCACCGGATCCCGGTCTGGTATGGCCCGCAGGGCGAGGTCGTCTGCGTCGGCCCGGACGAGCAGCCGCCGACCGGCGACGGCTGGCGGCAGGACGAGGACGTCCTGGACACCTGGTTCTCCAGCGCGCTCTGGCCGTTCTCCACTCTCGGCTGGCCGGAGCAGACCCCGGACCTCGCCAAGTTCTACCCGACCAGCGTCCTGGTCACCGGCTACGACATCCTCTTCTTCTGGGTCGCCCGGATGATGATGTTCGGTCTGTACGCGATGGACGGCAAGCAGCCGTTCGACGTGGTGGCCCTGCACGGCATGGTCCGCGACGAGCACGGCAAGAAGATGTCCAAGTCGTTCGGCAACGTCGTCGACCCGCTGGACTGGATCGACCGGTTCGGGGCCGACGCCACCCGGTTCACGCTGGCTCGTGGCGCCAACCCCGGGCAGGACGTCCCGGTCAGCGAGGAGTGGTGCCAGGGCTCGCGCAACTTCTGCAACAAGCTCTGGAACGCCACCCGCTTCGCCCTGATGAACGGTGCCCACACCACCGGCGACCTGCCGCCCGCCGAGCAGCTCTCCACCGTCGACCGGTGGATCCTGTCCCGGCTGGCGCACGTCACCGCCGAGGTCGACGAGCAGTTCGAGGCGTACGAGTTCGCCAAGGTGTGTGACCTGCTCTACCACTTCGCCTGGGACGACGTCTGCGACTGGTACGTCGAGCTGAGCAAGCCGGTGCTCGGTGAGGGCGGTGAGCGGGCCGAGGCGAGCCGCCGGGTGCTCGGGCACGTGCTGGACCAGCTGCTGCGGCTGCTGCACCCGGTCATCCCGTTCGTCACCGAGGAGCTGTGGCTCGCGCTGACCGGCGGCGAGACGGTGCAGAACGCGGCCTGGCCGGTGGCCGACCGTGCGCTGATCGACGACGCCGCCGAGGCCGAGCTGATCAGTGTGCAGCGGGTGGTCACCGAGATCCGCCGGTTCCGTTCCGACCAGGGGCTGCGCCCGACGCAGCGGGTGGCCGCCCGGCTGGACGGGCTGACCGGGGCGGGCATCGCCGCCCACGAGCCGCTGATCCGTTCGCTGGTCCGGCTGGACCCGGCCGGGGACGACTTCCAGGCCAGCGCCACGCTGGCCATGCCCGGCGCGGTCGGTGTCGCGTTGGACACCCGGGGGTCGATCGACCTGGCTGCGGAGCGGGCCCGGCTGACGAAGGACCGCGCCGCCGCCGAGAAGGAGGTCGCGCAGGCCCGGGCGAAGCTCGACAACCCCGCCTTCATCGGCAAGGCCCCCGAGCCGGTGGTCGCGAAGATCCGCGACCGGCTCGCCACCGCCGAGGCCGACCTGGTCCGGATCGACGCTGCTCTGGAGACACTTTCCTCGTGACCGACCGTACCGAATTCGCCGCTGTCGAGGCCGAGCTGAATGCTCGCGGCTTCACCCGCATGGTCTTCGAGCTGGACCGGATCGAGTCACTGCTCGACCTGCTCGGCAGCCCTCAGCGGGCCTACCCGGCGATCCACCTGACCGGCACCAACGGCAAGACCTCCACCGCGCGGATGATCGACTCGCTGTTGCGAGCGCACGGGCTGCACACCGGGCGGTACACCAGCCCGCACCTGGAGACCGTCCGGGAGCGGATCAGCCTGGACGGTGAGCCGGTCAGCGAGGAGCGGTTCACGTCGGTGTACCGGGAGATCAAGCCACTGGCCGAGCTGATCGACGCGCGGTCCGACGAGCCGTTGACGTACTTCGACATGACCACCGCGCTGGCGTTCGCCACGTTCGCCGACGCGCCGGTCGACATCGCGGTCGTCGAGGTGGGCCTCGGCGGTGCCGAGGACGCCACCAACGTCATCCAGGCGGGGGTCTGCGTGATCACCCCGATCGGCCTGGACCACACCGAGTGGCTCGGCGACACCATTCAGGACATCGCGCTGGCCAAGGCCGGCATCATCCACCCAGGCGCCACCGTCATCGCGGCAGCGCAGGACGAGGAGGCGGCAGGCCCCCTCCTCGATCGGTGCGCCGAGGTCGGGGCCACCATCGCGCGGGAGGGCGGCGAGTTCGGCGTACTGAGCCGGGCGGTCGCCGTCGGCGGCCAGGTGCTCAGCCTCCAGGGCCTGGGCGGCGTCTACGACGACGTGTTCATTCCGCTGCACGGGGCCCACCAGGCACAGAACGCCGCTGTGGCGCTCGCCGCCGTGGAGGCGTTCCTGGGCGCCGGGAGTCGCCGGCAGCTCGACGTCGAGACGGTCCGGGAGGGCTTCTCCTCGACCAGCTCCCCGGGTCGGCTGGAGCGGGTGCGCAACGCCCCGACCATCCTGCTCGACGGTGCGCACAACCCGCACGGCATGGCCGCCACCGTCACCGCGCTCCAGGAGGAGTTCGCGTTCAGCAAGTTGGTGGCGGTCGTCGGCGTCCTCGCCGACAAGGACGCGGAAGGGCTGTTGGAGCTGCTGGAGCCGGTAATCGACCAGCTGGTGGTCACCCGCAACAGCTCGCCACGGGCGATGCCCACGGACGACCTCGCCGCGCTGGCCGCCGAGATCTTCGGTGAGGAGCGGGTGTCGACGGCCGAGGAGATGCCGGACGCGATCGAGCTGGCGGTGGCGCTGGCCGAGGAGGACGTCCCCGGTGAGCTCAGCGGGGTCGGGGTGCTGGTCACCGGTTCGGTGGTGACGGTCGCCGACGCCCGCCGGCTGCTGAAGCGATGAGCGGCCCGGAGCGGGACCCGCACGTCACCGACGACCCCACCGACCAGGCCCCGGCCGGCTCGCCGGCTGATCAGGGCGCGCCCGGCGTCCCGGCTGGTCAGGCCGTGCCCGGCTCGCCGGCCGATCGACCCGAGGACGGGCCCGACGCCGGGCAGCCACGACGCTCCGGGTTGCGAAACCCGGAGGCGGCGGTACGCGGCCTGGGTGCGGGAACCCTCGGGTTGGAGGCGCTGGTGCTGTTGCTGGCGATCCAGCCGGTCCGGGTGGTCGGCGGTGACCTGAGCGGCGCCGCGATCGGTGTCGTGGTGGCACTGGCGGTGGCTGCCATCGTGCTCGCCGGCATGATGCGCCGCCCGTGGGCGTGGAATGCCGGCACCGTGCTCCAGGGACTGCTGATGCTGGGCGGTCTGCTGCACTGGTCGCTGCTCGGACTGGGCATCATCTTCGCCCTGGTCTGGGCGTACGCGCTGCACGTCCGCCGGGTCATCCTGGGCTGACGGCCGACCGTCGGCCGTCAGCCCGAGGCGCGACGGGACGGGTCAGGCGTCGGCGCGTTCACGCCACTGGGTGAGGGCGATGCCGTGGCCGTCCGGGTCACGGAACGCCGCCGCCCACACCTCCAGCTTCGTGCCGCGGTTGACCACCCGGGGCGCGTACGTGAAGCGGACGCCCGACCCGCGTAGCCGCTCGTACGCCGCTTCGATGTCGTTCACCTCGAGGTTGACGTGCACCAGCCGGCGGCTGATCGGCGCCGCCCCGGTCACCTCGCGCAGGACGAGCCGGGTCGTGCCGGAGGCGAGGATGGCGTTGTGGGCGCCCTGGTCGACCTCGGTGAAGCCGAGCACGTCGCGGTAGAAGCCGAGCGAGCGGGACAGGTCGGTCACCAGCAGGGTGAGACCCACCCCGCTGATCGGCGCGGTCGGATCCGCGGCCGCGTCCGAGGCGAACCCGAAGATCGCCTGGTCCAACTCCTCGTCGGTGACCGTCTCGCGGCCCGCCCCGGCCGGGGTGGGGTCGTCCAGCGGGAGGTCGAGGGGGTCCAGTGGGTCGGTCGCGCCCGGCCCGGAGCGCTGCGCGGGCGGCGGGTCGGCGCGTTGCGCCCTGGACGGGTCGACGGGGTCAGCGGGGGGTGGGGTCGCCCGGTCGTCCTCCGACAGGTCGAACCGGTCGGCGTCGGGCTCGTCGAAGCGCTCCTCAACGGGTGAGCGTGGCGCCGGGGTGGCCCGTCGGGGCAGCCCACCACTGGCCTGCTGCTCGACGAGGACGCCCTCCAACACCACCGGGCCGCCCGGGCTCTGGTGCATCACCACCGGCTCGCGCTCCTCGGGCACGACGCCCGGGTCGTCGCGCAGCGGGTCGTCGTGCAGGGGGTCGGTGCGCAGGTGATCGCTGCGTACCGGGTCGGGGCCGAGCGGGTCGCGGAACGGGTCGCCGAGCGGGTCGCGGAGGTCGTCCCGGAAATCGTCGTCCGGCCCACGGTCGGCCCACGGCGGGGCGTCCTGCTGGATCAACACCTCGTCCACCGCGTCGACGTCGGCGAACTCCGGCGGGAGGTCGGCGACGGCGGCGGCCGTCTCGGCGTGGGTCGGCACCTCGTCCCAGAGGACCTTGACGTGCCGCTGGTCGTCGAGCGCGACCCGGATCGGCAGGGTCTGGCCCAGCGACGGCCACTTCGAAACCGGCACCCGTGGTTCGATGATCTTCTTGGATCGCGGTGGCAGGCCGGGCGCGTCGATCACCAGTTGGAGCTCGCAGCGGCCGAACGCGTACTGGGTGGGTGGTTCGGAGGCGCTGTGCACGTGCCCGACGCCGACCACCCAGGTGCGCCCGCCGCCGCGCACGGTCGCCAGCGCGATCGCCAGCACCAGCAGGGCGACGCCGAGGGCCACGATGGCCCAACTGGTCATACCCAGCCCGAAGAGGACGACGAACGTGGCCACGGTGCCCAGCACCGTGCCGATCAGTTTGCGTACCGGCGCGATGGGCCGGCTCCCGCCATTCGCCACAGTGGACCTCCCGGGGGTCAGGGCCAGGCTAGGCCGGATCGGCCACCGGGGGAAAGACCGGCCGCCGCGCCGGCGCCGGGACCGGGTCGCTACGCTGACCGTACCGATCTCGAGCGTTCAACGCGTACAGGAGGAACCCAGCGTGTCCAGCAACAGCCCGGATGAGCGCAGCCTCGTTCTGATCAAGCCCGACGCGGTCCGCCGCGGCCTGGTCGGCGAGGTTCTCTCCCGCTTCGAGCGCAAGGGGCTGCGGATCGACGCGATGGCGCACCGGACGATGGACGCGGCGCTCGCCGACGAGCACTACGCCGAGCACGTCGACAAGGCGTTCTACCCGCCGCTGAAGGACTTCATGACCGGCGGTCCGCTGGTCGCCCTGGTGCTCTCCGGCGACCAGGTCATCGACGTGGTCCGCGGTCTGGTCGGCGCCACCGACGGGCGCAAGGCCGCCGCCGGCACCATCCGGGGTGACCTGTCGCTGTCCAACCGGGAGAACCTGGTGCACGCCTCCGACTCGACGGACAGCGCCAAGCGCGAGATCGCGCTCTGGTTCCCCGAGCTCGGCTGACCAGGGGTCGTCGACACGGGGCTGGCGGGCGGCGGGTTCAGTCGACCGACGGCAGCTTCGCCGGGTTACCCACCACGTAGACCCCGGTGATCCGGCCGTCGGCCGCCGTGACGGTCAACGTGTAGCGGCTGCCGTCCGCGCGGACGAGCAGGGCGCCGGGTTCGCCGTTCAACTCCAGCCGACGCAGTGTCCAGCTCCGGCTTCCCGGACCGTAGATCCCGGCGAAGAAGCGGGCGATCCGGTCCGCCCCGGTGACCGGGTTGCGGGCGGCCCGCGCCCGGCCGCCGCCGTCGTTCCACGCCGTGGCGTCCTTGGCGACCAGCCCGGTCAGCGTCGCCAGGTCACCGTCGCGGGCGGCGGCGAGGAACGCGTCCAGCAACCGTTCCCGCTCCGAGCGGGTGGCGGTGAACCGTCGCTGCTCCTGGCGTACCCGGGCGGCCGCCCGGTGGTGCAGCTGCCGACAGTCCTCGGGGGTCCGGTCCAGGATCTCGGCGATCTCGGCGTACGGCAGGTCGAACGCGGTGTGCAGGACGTAGACCGCCCGCTCCGGCGGGGTGAGGCGCTCCAGCACGTGCAGCAGGGCGGTGGACAGCGAGTCGCGCAGCTCCGCGCGGTCCAACGGCCCGAACGGCGAGGGCTCGGTGGGCACCGGCTCGGGCAGCCACGGCCCGACGTACGTCTCCCGGGTCGCCTGCCTGGCCCGCAGCCGGTCGAGGGCCAGCCGGGTGACGACCCGGGACAGGTAGCGGCGTGGCTCGGCCACCGTCGAGCGGTCCACACCCAGCCACCGTAGGTATGCCTCCTGGAGCACGTCCTCGGCGTCGTGCCGGCTGCCGAGCAGGCGGTACGCCAGCCCGAGCAGCATCGGCCGGTGCGCCTGGAGCGCACCGGCCGCCTGCGCCGCCTCGGTGGTCACACCTGCGCCGGGGGCTCCGTGCGAGTGGTGATCGCCAGTCGGTTCCACACGTTGATTGTGGCAATAGCGAGTATCAGGTCGGCAAGCTCCTTCTCCGACCACACCTTCGCGGCGGCGTCCCAGACGTCGTCCGGTACGCCGTGGTCGCCGAGGCGGGTCACCGCGTCGGTGAGCGCCAGCGCGGCCCGCTCCCGCTCGTCGAAGAAGGGCGCCTCCCGCCAGGCGGCCACCGCGAAGAGCCGACGGCTCGACTCGCCGGCGCCGAGCGCGTCCCGGCTGTGCATGTCGACGCAGTAGGAACAGCCGTTCAGCATCGACGCGCGCAGCTTCACCAGCTCCAGGACGGTGCTGTCGACGTTCGTCTGGACGTACTTCTCCAGGCCCAGCACGGCCCGGTATCCCTGCGGCATGACCTCGGCGGTGTTCATCCGTTGCATGACTGACTACCTCCCTGATCGGTTCCGACACCGTGACGACGGACCGACCGGGGCCAACCGTGACAGCTCCGGCTGTGATCCGGGTCATGCGGGTGGCGCCGGGTGGCTCAGCCGCGCCCGGTCGGGACGGTGTCGGCCAGCACCTCACGCGGGCGAGAACGCACCGGCGAAGTTCGCAGGAGCGCCCCACTCGCGTCAAGCGCCGGTGCGTTCGCGCGTTTACTCGGCGGCGGGGTGGCGGCTGAGTCTTGTATCGTTGAGCGCTGTAAGGCGATGACCCGGCCATCACCGGTGAGCCTCCGGAAGAACAGTCGGGCAACCGACCCAGTAGAACCGGACGGGTGCGGCCCGTCACAGCCGGCAATGAGCGGGCGGTCGACCCTGACCGCCAAGCGGGGTGGTACCGCGGACCACCCGGGAGCGCCGTTCGAGGCGTACCCCGGACGGTTCGTCCTCGCAGACCCACGTTGAGTGAGCTGCATGAGGAGAGCGACCCCCGATGGCCTATCCGTTGCACGACCCGACCGCCGCCGGTGTCCCGGCGAGCCCGGACCTGCCCGCGGTCGAGCGCCGGGTCCTGGAGCACTGGACGGCCGACAAGACCTTCGAGGCCAGCGTCGAGGCCCGCCCGGCCGGCGACGACGGTAAGAACGAGTACGTCTTCTACGACGGCCCGCCGTTCGCCAACGGCCTGCCGCACTACGGCCACCTGTTCACCGGGTACGTCAAGGACGTGGTGCCGCGCTACCAGACCATGCGTGGGCGGCACGTCGAGCGGCGCTTCGGCTGGGACTGCCACGGCCTGCCCGCCGAGGTGGTGGCCGAGAAGCAGCTCGGCATCACCAGCAAGGCGGAGATCATCGACCTGGGCGTGGCCCGGTTCAACGACGCCTGTCGTGCCTCGGTGCTGGAGTTCACCCAGGACTGGGAGCGGTACATCAACCGGCAGGCCCGCTGGGTCGACTTCGCCAACGACTACAAGACCCTCGACCTGGACTACATGGAAAGCGTCATGTGGGCCTTCAAGACCCTGCACGACAAGGGTCTGATCTACGAGGGTTTCCGGGTGCTGGCGTACTGCTGGCGCTGCGAGACGCCGCTGTCGAACACCGAGACCCGGATGGACGACGTCTACCGGGACCGGCACGACCCCACGCTGTCGGTGTGGTTCGGGCTGACCGCCGACGAGTCCGCCCCGGAGCTGCTGCGCGGGCCGGTCAAGCTGGGCGTCTGGACGACCACGCCGTGGACCCTGCCGTCGAACCTGGCGCTCGCCGTCGGCCCGGACATCGAGTACGCGGTGCTGGAACGCGACGGGGAGCGGTTCGTGGTCGGCGCGGCGCGGCTGGCCGCGTACGCCAAGGAGCTGGACGGTTTCGAGCAGGTCGGCACGGTGTACGGCCGTGACCTGGTCGGACGCCGCTACACGCCGCTGTTCGACTTCCTCGTCGAGCAGGGCGGGGAGAACGCCTACCAGGTGCTCGGCGCGGAGTTCGTCACCACCGAGGACGGCACCGGGATCGTGCACCTCGCCCCTGCCTTCGGTGAGGACGACCAGAACGTCTGCAACGCCGCCGGCATCCCGACCATCGTCACGGTGGACGACCACACCCGGTTCACGGCGCTGGTCCCGCCGTACCAGGGTGAGCAGGTCTTCGACGTCAACAAGCCGGTGATCCGGGAGCTGAAGGAGCGGGGGGTGGTGCTCAAGCAGGACACCTACACCCACTCGTACCCGCACTGCTGGCGCTGCGACACCCCGCTGGTCTACAAGGCGGTCTCGTCGTGGTTCGTCGCCGTGACGCAGTTCCGGGACCGGATGGTCGAGCTGAACCAGGAGATCAACTGGACGCCCGGCCACATCAAGGACGGCTCGTTCGGCAAGTGGCTGGCCAACGCCCGGGACTGGTCGATCAGCCGGAACCGGTTCTGGGGTTCGCCGATCCCGGCGTGGAAGTCCGACGACCCGAACTACCCCCGGCTCGACGTCTACGGCTCGCTCGCCGACATCGAACGTGACTTCGGCGTACGCCTCACCGACCTGCACCGGCCGGCGGTGGACGACCTGGTCCGCCCGAACCCGGACGACCCGACCGGTCAGTCGATGATGCGCCGGGTGCCGGAGGTGCTGGACTGCTGGTTCGAGTCCGGTTCGATGCCGTTCGCCCAGGTGCACTACCCGTTCGAGAACGCGGACTGGTTCGAGCACCACTACCCGGGTGACTTCATCGTCGAGTACATCGGGCAGACCCGCGGCTGGTTCTACACGATGCACGTGCTGGCCACCGCGCTGTTCGACCGGCCGGCGTTCCGCAACTGCCTGAGCCACGGCATCCTGCTGGGCTCGGACGGGCGCAAGATGTCCAAGAGCCTGCGCAACTACCCGGACGTCTACCACGTCTTCGACGCGTACGGCTCGGACGCGATGCGGTGGATGCTGATGTCCTCGCCGGTGCTGCGCGGCGGTGACATGGCGGTCACCGAGGCGGGCATCCGCGACGCCGTCCGGCAGGTGCTGCTGCCGCTGTGGAACGTCTGGTACTTCTTCACGCTCTACGCCAACGCCGACGGGCACCAGGCGCGTCGACGTACCGACTCGACTCACCTGCTCGACCGGTACGTGCTGGCGAAGACGAACGAGTTGGTGGCCACCGTCGGCGCGCAGATGGACGCGTACGACATCTCCGGCGCCTGCGCCACCGTCCGGTCCTACCTGGACGCGCTGACCAACTGGTACGTGCGCCGCTCCCGGGACCGGTTCTGGTCCGGGGACGCCGACGCGTTCGACACGCTCTGGACCGTGCTGGAGACGCTCTGCCGGGTGGTGGCGCCGCTCGCGCCGTTGACCGCGGAGGAGATCTGGCGTGGCCTGACCGGGGAGCGGTCGGTGCACCTGACCGACTGGCCGGAGGCGACCGAGTTCCCGGCCGACCACGACCTGGTCGCCGCGATGGACGCCACCCGGGCGGTCGCCTCGGCGGCGCTGTCGCTGCGCAAGGCCAAGGGTCTGCGGGTGCGGCTGCCGCTGTCGAAGCTGACAGTGGCCTCGCCGGCGGCGGAGCAGTTGCGGCCGTTCGCCGACCTGGTCACCGACGAGGTCAACGTGAAGGCCGTGGAGTTCAGCGCGGAGCTGTCCGCGTACTGCGAGCAGGTGTTGACCGTGGTGCCCCGGGCGCTCGGCCCGCGGGTCGGCAAGCAGGTGCAGCAGGTGATCAAGGCGGTCAAGGCGGGGGACTGGGAGCTGGTCGACGGCGCCCCGGTGGCTGCCGGCGTCACCCTCGCCGAGGGTGAGTACGAGCTGCGCCTGGTCGCCGCCGACGCCGAACACTCGGCGCCACTGCCCGGCGGCGAGGGCGTGGTGGTGCTGGACACCGACGTGACCCCGGAGTTGGCCGCCGAGGGGCTGGCCCGCGACGTGGTGCGGGTGGTGCAGCAGGCCCGCCGTGACGCCGATCTGGACGTCTCCGACCGGATCGTGGTGTCGGTGTCGGCGTCCGACGAGGTGCGCGCGGCAGTGGCGGCGTACGTCGACTTCGTCTCCCGGGAGGTGCTGGCCGACTCGGTGGACTTCGCCGAGGGCATCGACGGCTTCGCCGGTGAGGTCGGCGACGGCGAGCGGGTGACGGTCACCGTCCGCCGTTCGTAGCCGCGGTACGGACGCCTCCACACCTCCGTCGGCGGAGTGTGGAGGCGTCCGCTACCGTGACACCGCCTGTTCGCACCTCATCTGCCGGAGGACCAGTGCCCCTGCTCTACACCATCGGCAAGCTCACCGTGGCGCCGACGCTGCGGTTGGCGTTCCGCCCGACCGTGGAGGGGCTGGAACATGTGCCGGCGACCGGCGGCGCGGTCTTCGCCGGCAACCACCTCTCCGTGGCCGACGAGCTGTTCCTCGGCACGGTCGTGCCCCGCCACCTCGCGTTCTGGGCCAAGTCGGAGTATTTCAAGGGCGCCGGTGTGAAGGGTGCGATCTCCAAGTTCGTGCTCACCGGTCTGGGCGCCATTCCGGTCGAGCGGGCCGGCGGTCGGGCCGCGCTGTCCGCGTTCGACGCGGCGATCCCGGCGCTCAAGGGCGGTGACCTGGTGGTGGTCTACCCGGAGGGCACCCGCTCGCCGGACGGGAAGCTCTACCGAGGGCGGACCGGGGCGGCCCGACTGGCGATCTCCGCCGGCGTGCCGATCATCCCGGTCGGCATGATCGGCACGGACAAGGCGCAGCCGATCGGTGCCCGGGTGCCGCGTCCCGGCACCGCCAAGATCACCGTCCGGTTCGGCAAGCCGCTGGACTTCACCGGCCGGCCGGACGACCGCGCCTCGCTGCGGCAGATGACGGATGAGCTGATGGGCGAGATCCAGAAGCTCACCGGCCAGGAGTACGTGCCCCGCTATGCCCCGCCGCGCGCCCACCCGGGCCCGACCCGCGAAGCCTGACCCCCCGCACCCCCCGGCCCCACCCCCCGCCCACCCCCGGTTGATCAAGAAGTTTGCGTCATTCGCGGGGCTGATTCTGACCGAAACCTCTTGATCAACGTGGGTGGGTCGGCACTCAGCCCCGCTCGGGTTGGACGATCTGGGCGCGCAGCGTGTTCAGCAGGGTGGCGCTGTCACCGACGGAGAGCCGGGTGAACACGCCGGTGGCGATGCTGCCGTGGTCGACAGAGGTGCAGACCACCACGTCGCTGCCGTCCGCCCGGCCGACCGCGCAACGCTCGTGCCGGCCGCGTACGCCGGTGTCCACCGTCTCCGGGGCGTTCAGCGCGTAGCGGTCGGTGAGCCGGCTGATCTCCGCCTCCGCGTCCGACTCCGGGCTCAGCCGGAAGCCGGTGCCGCCGAAGACCGTCACCCGCTTGCCGCTGTTCGTGGAGTAGACGCCGGCGAACGTGTCCTCGGCCAGCCAGTGCTCCTGTCGGACCTCGTTCTCCAACTGCTTGGCGGTTTCCGCGCTGCGGCCGTCCTGACGCAGGCTGAGGTCCTCGATCTGGACGGGCAGTGCCGCGCGGGCCGGGTACTGGGCCGAGATCGGGAATCCGTAGTAGGCGGGGCACCCGCAGCAGCAGGCCAGGGTGAGCAGCAGCAGCCACGGCCAGCGGCGACGTCGGCGGACCGGCACCGGAACGTACCCCTTGGGGGCCTGCCAGTCCGGTGGTGGCGCCGGTGGCGGCGGGTCGGACCGCCGGCCGCGGCGCTGCTTCGGCGGTCGGGCCGGCGTCGGGGGAGGTGCGGGCGGCGACATCGGCCGACTCGGCATCGTGGGCCTCGCGGCCTGTGGAGGCACCGGGACGGCCTGCGGTGGCAGCGGGTGCGGGCCGACCGGGGGAGCGGGCGGACCCGACCACTGCCGGGTCGACGGCGGCGACGGGTAGGGCAACGTCGGAGGCAGCGGGGGCAGCTCGGCGGACGGCAGGTCCCAGCCGCCGGTGTCCACGCCGGCCCAGGGGTCGACCGGGGTCTGGTGCTCCGGCGGCCCGACGGGCACGGCCTGCGGCGGCGTCGGCTCGGCCGACTCGCCCCAGGCGGGTCGGCGCGGCGACGGAGGCGGCACCGGGGCCGAGCCGCTCCACCGGGGCGCCGGAACGTCGGCGGTGGCGGTCGACTCGGGCTGGCCCGACGGCTCGGGTTGGTCCGCAGCCGTGGGCTGCGCCGAGGGCTCAGGCTGGTCCGATGGTACGGGTGGGGAGGTCGGCTCGTCGGCGGCCGCCGGATCCCGGTCCGGCTCCGCGCCCGGGGTGTTCCCGTCGGCCGGCCCTGCTCCCGTCTGGGGCTCGGGCATCGCGGCAATCTCCTCTCGCGCCGGTCCGAGGTTAGTACCGCGTCGCCACCGTCGGACGGGCGCGTACCCTTGGCCATCATGAGTGCCCCGTCCACGACGCCGCGCGCGGCCGCGACCAATTCGGTCTGGTCCCAGCTCGAGCCACTGCTGCCCCAGGTCTCCAAGCCCATCCAGTACGTCGGGGGCGAGCTGGGTGCGGTGACCAAGGACTGGGATGCCGCAGCCGTGCGCTGGGCGTTGATGTATCCCGACGCGTACGAGGTGGGCCTGCCCAACCAGGGCGTGCAGATCCTCTACGAGGTGCTGAACGAGCTGCCCGACACCCTCGCCGAGCGGACGTACGCGGTCTGGCCGGACCTGGAGAACCTGATGCGCACGCACGGCGTGCCGCAGTTCACGGTCGACGCGCACCGGGCGGTACGCGGCTTCGACGTGTTCGGCATCTCCTTCTCCACCGAGCTGGGTTACACCAACATGCTCACCGCGATCGACCTGGCCGGCATCCCGATGCTGGCCGCCGACCGCACCGACGCCGACCCGGTGATCGTGGCCGGCGGGCACGCCGCGTTCAACCCGGAGCCGATCGCCGACTTCATCGACGCCGCAGTGCTCGGCGACGGCGAGGAGGCGGTCCTGGAGATCACCGCGATCGTCCGGGAGTGGAAGGCCGAGGGCTCCCCGGGCGGCCGCGACGAGCTGCTGCTGCGGCTGGCCCGCACCGAGAGCGTCTACGTGCCGCGCTTCTACGACGTCGACTACCTCCCGGACGGGCGCATCCAGCGGGTCGTACCGAACCGGGCGGACGTGCCGTTCCGGGTGCACAAGCGCACGACGATGGACCTGGACGCCTGGCCGTACCCGAAGAAGCCCCTCGTGCCACTGGCCGAGACGGTCCACGAGCGGTACGCGGTGGAGATCTTCCGGGGTTGCACCCGGGGCTGCCGGTTCTGCCAGGCGGGCATGATCACCCGTCCGGTCCGGGAACGGTCGATCACCACGGTCGGGCAGATGGTCCGCGACGGCCTGGAGTTCTCCGGCTTCAACGAGGTGGGCCTGCTGTCGCTCTCCTCGGCCGACCACTCCGAGATCGGCGACATGTGCTCGGGCCTCGCCCAGCAGTACGAGGGCACCAACGTGTCGCTGTCGCTGCCGTCGACCCGGGTGGACGCCTTCAACATCGACCTCGCCCAGGAGCTGTCGCGCAACGGGCGGCGGACCGGCCTGACCTTCGCCCCGGAGGGCGGGTCGGAGCGGATCCGCAAGGTCATCAACAAGATGGTGACGAAGGAAGACCTGATCCGCACCGTCGTCACCGCGTACACCAACGGCTGGCGGCAGGTGAAGCTCTACTTCATGTGCGGCCTGCCCACCGAGACCGACGAGGACGTCCTCGAGATCGCGGAGATGGCCCACGAGGTGATCAGGGCCGGGCGGGCCGCCACCGGTTCCAAGGACATCCGGTGCACCGTCTCGATCGGCGGGTTCGTGCCGAAGCCACACACCCCGTTCCAGTGGGCCTCGATGGAGCGTCCGGAGGTCATCGACCACCGGCTCAAGATCCTCAAGCAGGCCATCAACTCGGACCGGTCGCTGGGCCGCGCCATCGGCTACCGCTACCACGACGGCGAGCCGTCGCTGATCGAAGGACTGCTCTCCCGGGGTGACCGCCGGGTCGGCTCGGTGATCCGCAAGGTCTGGGAGGGCGGCGGCCGGTTCGACGGTTGGAGCGAGCACTTCTCGTACCAGCGCTGGGTCGACGCGGCTGCCGAGACGCTGCCCGCGTTCGGCGTGGACCTCGACTGGTACACCACCCGGCAGCGCGAGGAGCTGGAGGTCCTGCCCTGGGACCACCTGGACTCGGGCCTGGACAAGGACTGGCTCTGGCAGGACTGGCAGGACTCGGTCAGCGGGTTCGAGCAGGACGACTGCCGGTGGACGCCCTGCTTCGACTGCGGCGTCTGCCCGTCCATGGACACCGAGATCCAGATCGGCCCGACCGGTAAGAAGCTGCTGCCGCTGACCCCGCTGGGCGGCAACGGTATGAACGTGCCGGCAGCCGGCCACTCACACTGAGGCGCCTCCGGGGCAGCGCCGGGCGGCGTTGACCCACTACTCTCCACTTCCGACATCACCCAACGGGTCCGCTCCTCGCGGACCCGTTGGTGTTGGTCGGGCTTCCTGACGCCCCCCGCACACGACATCGACAACTGTCGGTTCGTTCGGACGGCGGCCAGGGCTGCCCCGACGTGGTCAGACTTCGATACGCTGCGTCTGACATGGACCGACCCCGAGGGTCGGAAACGGGGGAGGAACCGCATGGGGAGCTTGCCGCCGCCGAACACCGGCGATCTGCACGTCAGCGTCGAGGACCTGGACGCCGCGGCCGCGTACGTCGAACGGCTGAAGCAGTATGTCGAGGACACTCTCAGCTACGAGATGGAGCGCATCAAGGAGCGGATGAAGGGCGACAGCAACAACGCCCAGGCCGTTCCGAACGGCACGCCCTTCGGCGCGTTCGAGGACGCCCGCCTGCAGTGGCGGACGCTCGAGACCTCCACGGCCAACATGGAGGCGCACCTCAAGACGCTCTCCCAGAAGCTCGCCGCGCTGAAGCAGGGCACAGAGGACATCGCCAAGGCGTTCCGTGACGCCGAGGCGCGCAACGGCGCCAACGGCAAGGAGATCGAGCGGCTGCTGGAGTCGGCGGCTCCGCCGCCCCCTGCCGGCGGCACGCCCACCTACCCGTACACGGCCTGAGGGGGACGGCATGGCTGGAGGAACCTGGGAGCGGTGCGTCCGCGAGGTGACGCTCTCCGCGGACCCGGAAACGGTCGGCTCGGTCGGGATGGGGTGGAGCAACCTCTCCGCCGGTCTGGGCCATCTGCGGGACGCGCTCGTCGGTCGGTCGTTCGTCGGCCCGATCGCGACGGGTCAGGAGCGCCCGCACGTGGGTGGTCTGCCCGGCATGCTCGCCGGCTGGAAGGGCAGCGGCGGTGACGCGTATCGCGAGCACCTCGGCAAGATCGGCAAGCAGATCGAGGATCTGATCACCGACGCGAGCAACGTCAGCGGCGCGTTGACGCGGATCGAGGGCGACATCCGCAAGGTGGTGGCCACGATCCCGATCCCGTTGGGGGACGACTTCGGGTGGAACGAGTGGAGCCTGCCCAACGGCACCGAGCTCGATGACGCCCGCGACGGCGAGAGCTCGTCGGGCTTCCTCGCCGCGCTGCGCGCGGACTACCAGAGCAACCCCGCGTCGTACGCCGACGGGGCGTTCCGCGACAAGGCCGACGACCTCGAAGCGACAATGAAGGTCGACGGCCAGGCCGGTGACCAGAAGCGGGGCGGCTTCTGGGACACCAAGGCCCATCTGGACAACTGGTACCGGGACAATCAGCAGGCGGCGAACACGGCGATGTCACCGCTGCCCCCGGCCGTGTACACCGAGCGTCCAAAGCTGGTGGTCGGCGATCCAGCACGCCATGCGGACGACTATCGACCCGACGATCGGGTGCCCCCGAAGGGGCTGCCTGAGACCGGCGGCATTGGTGGCGGCGGCGGTGGCGGTGGTGGTGGCGGTGGCCCGTCCATCGGCAGCAGGCCGCCCGGCATCAGCGACATCAACGGGGGCCCCACGTCCGCGGTGGCCCCGTTCAACCCGACGACGTCCGGTGGCCCCGGTGGCGGCCCCTCGTTCGAAGGCCCCGGCCCATTCGCGCCGCCGACCACCGGTTCCGGCTATCCGGACGGCGACGGCGGCTACAGCACCGGCCTGGCCGGTGCCGCGCCCACCACCATCGGTGGCGTGGGTGGTGGCCTCGGCAGCGCCGGGGTCGGCAGCGCCGGTCTCGGTGGAGCCGGCGGTGGTTTCGGTGGCGGCGTCGGCGCGGGCGGCGGGCTCGGGTCCGGCGGTGGTCTGGGTGCCGCCAGCGGGATCGGTGTCGGCGGTATCCCCGGCATGGTGGGTGGCGGCAACGGAAAGATTCCGCCGGTGACGAGCGCGGCCAACGCCCTGCGTGCCGCCGCTGGCGCGGGTGCCGGTGGCGCCGGCATGCCGGGTGGCGCGCGTGGCGGCACCGGGATGGGCGGCGCCGGGATGATGGGCGGCGGCATGATGGGCGGCGCCGGCGGTGCAGGGCACGGCGGTGGCACCGGCTCCGAACACTCGTCGTGGTTGACTGAGGATGACGATCCGTGGGGCCCTGGTGACGGGGCGTCCCCGGGCGTCCTTCGATGAGGACGGACGGATGAGGGTGAATGCTGCAGCGTTCCGGTCGGTGACTGCCTGCCTGCTGGCGGGTCTCCTGGTGGTGGGGGCCGCCCAACCGGCGGCCGCCGCGCCTCGGCGGGCCGAGCAGTGGTATTTGGATGAGCTCCGGATCGCGCAGGCGCACAAGCTGTCCACCGGGCAGGGCGTGATCGTGGCAGTGGTGGACAGCGGCGTCGACGCGAATCACCCGGATCTCAAGGGCCAGGTGCTCGCCGGTGGCCGCAGCGACGGCGGCAGCGGAGATGGACGAGTCGACGCGCAGGGGCACGGCACGCACATGGCCGGCATCATCGCGGCGACGAACGCCAGCCCCGACGGCGTGGACGGCATCGCCCCCGGCGCGAAGATCCTGCCCATCAGACTGGACGACTCTGCGGAGGATGACGCGCCGTACGACGAAGTGCTGGTCAGCCGCGGCATCAGGATGGCCGCCGACGGTGGCGCCAAGGTCATCAACGTGTCACTGAGCAAGCCGTCGGCCGTCACCCCCGAAGAGGTCAGCGCCATCCATTACGCCCTGGAGCGCGACGCCGTCGTGGTGGTCGCCGCCGGCAACATCGCCAAGGGCAGCGTCAAGGTCGATGCTCCCGCCAACGTCCCCGGTGTGATCGCCGTGACCGGGACGACCCGCGGTGGCAGGTTCTGGTCCGGCTCGGTCCAGGGCCCCGAGGCGGTGGTCGCCGCACCTGGCGATGACATCTACAACGCCGGCCGCAACAAGGGCTACGGCTGGGGTGACGGCACCTCCGACTCCACGGCGATCGTCTCCGGTCTGGCCGCGTTGATCCGATCGAAGTACCCGAACCTCGACGCCGCCAACGTGATCAACCGGATCATCCGGACCTCCCGGGACGCCGGCCCCGCCGGCCGGGATCCGCAGTACGGGTTCGGCCTGATCGACCCGGTGACCGCGCTGAGCGCGAGCGTGCCGCCGGTCAGCGCCAATCCGCTGCTCGACCCGGCCGCCGCGGCCAACCCGGCACCCACTCGGACAGCGGACGCGGCCGAGGAGTTCGACGTCACCCAGCACGGCGACCGCGGTGGCCCCACCGACCAGCAGGTCATGGTGGTCGTCATCGGCATCGCCGTGGTGCTGGTGCTGCTGCTGGGGTTGGCGGTGTTCCTGATCTGGAATCGACGTCGGTACCGCCGTGAGGCGGCCCTGGCGGCCGACCTGCCGGACGACCTGCTGGACCAGGTGGCCACCGACGGGTACGCCCCACCGGGTGCTGGTTACGCCCCGCCGCCCGGTTACCCCGCACCCCCGGGCTACGCCCCACCGTCCGGGTACGCCCCACCGTCCGGGTACACGCCGCAGCCGCCGGGCTACGGCCCGCCCGGCGGGGGCCCGTCGGCTCCACCGGGGCGCGACAACCGGTCCTGATCGCCAATGGCCGGCCGGGTGACCTACGCGTCACCGGCCGGCCATCGGCGTCTTCGGCGAGTGATCATGGCCGTGTCGACCGTTTCCACCCGGTTCGTCGGGGCGAGGCGACAGCCCCGGCTGCGTACCGTCACGGACACTGCGCCAGGATGGGTGCACACGCAGGTACCCCCGAGGAGCCCACGATCGCCAAGAAGCCTCAACCCGAGGGCGGCCAGGCACCGGTCGTCCAGCGCGTCCGCATCCGATACGCCAAGCGCGGCCCGCTGCGGTTCACCTCGCACCGGGACTTCGCCCGCGCCTTCGAACGCGCGCTGCGCCGGGCCGCCGTGCCGATCGCCTTCTCCCAGGGTTTCCACCCGCACCCGAAGATCTCCTACGCCAGCGCCGCCCCCACCGGGGTGGCGAGCGAGGCGGAATACCTGGAGATCGCCCTCCAGTCGGAGGTCGACCCGGAGGCGTTGCGCGCCGCGTTGGACGCCGCGCTCTCACCGGGGCTGGACGTCCTGGACGCCGTGATCGCCGAGGGAGGCAGTCTCCCGGACCGGATCGAGGCGTCGCGCTGGTACATCGAGATGCCCGAGGTCGACCCGGCGGTGCTGCGCGCGGCGGTGGACGCCTTCGTCGCGGCCGACGAGGTGCTGGTGGAGCGGATGACCAAGCAGGGCCGACGCACGTTCGACGCCCGTGCTGCCGTGATATCCATCGATGTCCCGGCGTCGGCACCGACGCCTTCCGGGGCGCCGGCCGTACCGTGTGCGATACTCGAACTGGTCGTGCGGCAGGTCACCCCGTCCGTACGGCCCGATGACGTCCTTTCCGGCCTCCGCGTGGTGGCCGACCTGGAGCCGCCGGTTTCGCCGAGGGTGACCCGGCTGGCTCAGGGCACGTTGACCGCGCAGGGTGCGATCGTGGATCCGTTGGATGCGGACCGCGACGGGGCAGCCATCGTTGGGCACTGACCGACGGTCGGTGTTCTGGCAGGCAGACTTCGGCGGTCGCGCACCACGCGCGCCCGGCGGAAACACTTTTGCGGCGACCCTGCGTGGCAGCGCTCACCCGCGCCCGGGCTAGCCAGAACTGGAGAACGTCCATGCTCGAGAACGAGCCCGAGGGCGGCGAACGGACCGGTTCACAGCCGGCCGGTGAAACCGCCGACGAGAGCACCACGACCGACGGCGCCGCCGTCGCGACCCCTACCACGGCCGTCGGCTCGGCCTCGGTCGAACCGGCAGGCGCGGAGACGGCTGAGCCCGCCGCGCCGGTACGGCGTGCGAGGGCGACCCGTCGTCGGGCCGCCCCGCTCAATCAGCCGGAGCAGACCGACGCGCCGATCGAGGCGTCCACGGGTGGGTCCGGCAGCGTCGAGTCGCCGCAGGCGGAGGTCTTCGCCCCGGTCTCCGGTGACCAGGACGTCGCACCGAAGACCCCCCGGCGCCGCCGCAAGGCCACCCCCGTCGAGACCACCGCCGAGGAGCCGTTGGTCGCCGCCTCCGCGGAGGCGGCCTCGGCCGAGGTGGTCCCGCCGGTCAAGGTGACCCGGACCAGGCGCAAGAAGGCCACCCCGGCTGCCGTCGAGGAGCCGCCCGCCACCGAGCAGCCGGCCGCCGTCGAAGAGCAGCCCTCGATCGAGGAGCCGGTCGTCGCCGAGGAACCGGTTGTCGACGAGGAGCCGGCGGAGTCCGACCTGCGCGAGGCCGAGGCCGAGCTGAACGACACCGACACCCTCCCGAGGGCGAGCGCCGCCAAGCTGGCCTGGACCAGTGGCGCGCAGGAGCGCTCGGGCGAGGTGCCGCCGGGTGTGGCCGTCCCCGCTGTGGCCGATGAGCCCATCGAGCCGGCCGAGGTCGAGCCGGAGCAGCCGCGTACCCGTCGTCGGAGGGCCGCCCTCTCGGCGCCCACAGTGCTGTTCATGGCACCCCAGCCGGACGCTGTGCCGGTGACCCGGCCGGTGGAGCCGGCCCCGGTCGCCGAGGAGCCGGCTGTGGAGGAGGCCGCCGAGCCGTCCCGCCGCCGCCGGCGTGGTCGCCGCGACATCGAGCCGGTCGAGCCGGTCGAGGCGATCGAGGCCGAGGAAGAGCCGGTCGACGAGGCCGACGAGGCCGCCGAGACGGATGAGGACGACGAGGACAGCGCCGCCGCGCGCCGTCGGCGTCGGCGTGGTCGCCGGGGCCGGGGCCGCGGCAAGGGCGGGGCCGACGACGCCGAGGACGAGGAGTCCGAGGAGGCGGCGCAGGCCGACGAGGAAGAGACCGCAGAGGTCGAGGCCGAGAGCGACGAGGACGAGGAGACCGAGGGCGGCGATGGCCTGACCCGTCGTCGCCGGCGTCGTCGTCGCCGTGGTGCGGGCGACACGGAGGGCGCCGCGGACGACGGTGTGCCGACCGTGGTCAAGATCCGCGAGCCGCGCCGGACCGTCGACGAGGTGCAGGGCGTCTCCGGCTCGACCCGCCTGGAGGCCAAGCGTCAGCGCCGCCGCGACGGCCGGGAGCAGCGGCGTACCCGACCGCCGATCCTCAGCGAGTCGGAGTTCCTGGCGCGCCGGGAGGCCGTCGATCGCGTGATGGCGGTCCGCCAGCGCGGCGACCGTACCCAGATCGCCGTCCTGGAGGACGGCGTGCTGGTCGAGCACTACGTCACCCGTAACTCCTCCGGCACCATGGCCGGCAACGTGTACCTGGGCAAGGTGCAGAACGTGCTGCCGAGCATGGAGGCGGCGTTCGTCGACGTCGGCCGGGGCCGCAACGCGGTGCTGTACGCCGGCGAGGTCAACTGGGACGTGTCCGGCCTGGAAGGGCGGGCCCGCTCGATCGAGCAGGCGCTGCGCTCCGGCGACTCGGTGCTGGTCCAGGTCACCAAGGACCCGATCGGGCACAAGGGCGCTCGGCTGACCAGCCACATCGCGCTCTCCGGCCGGCACCTGGTCTACGTGCCCAACGGCAACGCGTCCGGGATCAGCCGCAAGCTGCCGGACAACGAGCGCAAGCGGCTGCGCGACGTGCTCAAGAAGCTCGTTCCGGACGGCGCGGGCGTCATCGTCCGCACCGCCGCCGAGGGCGCCACCGAGGACGAACTGGCCCGTGACGTCAAGCGGCTCCAGGCGCAGTGGGAGGACATCCAGGCCAAGGCCGCCGAGGGTGGTGCCCCGGCGCTGCTCTACGGGGAGCCGGACCTGGTCATCCGCGTGGTCCGTGACCTGTTCAACGAGGACTTCCGCGAGCTGGTGATCGAGGGCGAGCAGTCGTACGACATCGTCGAGTCGTACCTGTCGCACGTCTCTCCGGACCTGGTGGACCGGGTGCGCCGGCACGTCGGGACGAGCGACGTCTTCGCCGAGTACCGGATCGACGAGCAGATCATCAAGGGCCTGGACCGCAAGGTCTTCCTGCCCTCCGGTGGCTCGCTGGTGATCGACCGCACCGAGGCGATGACTGTCGTCGACGTCAACACCGGTAAGTACACCGGCTCCGGGGGCAACCTGGAGGAGACCGTCACCCGCAACAACCTGGAGGCGGCGGAGGAGATCGTCCGCCAGCTCCGGTTGCGCGACATCGGCGGCATCGTGGTGATCGACTTCATCGACATGGTGTTGGAGTCGAACCGTGAGCTGGTGCTGCGCCGACTCACCGAGTGCCTGGGCCGGGACCGGACCAAGCACCAGGTCACCGAGATCACCTCGCTCGGTCTGGTGCAGATGACCCGTAAGCGGATCGGCGCGGGCCTGCTGGAGGCGTTCAGCGAGACCTGCGAGTGCTGCAAGGGCCGGGGCGTCATCATGCACACCGAGCCGGTGCCGGAGAAGCCGCGCCCTGCCGGCGCGGGGGAGAAGGTCAAGGCGGTCGCCTCGGCGGTGGCCGCCCCCGCCCCGGCCGCCGAGCAGGCCACCACCTCGTCCCGCCGCCGGGCGCGCAAGAACGCCCCGGCCGAGCGGGCCGTCGTGGAGGTCGTCGACACCGACACCAGCGCCGAACCGGACGCCGACTACCAGGACACCATGGGCTACGACCTGTCCCGCTACGAGTCGGACACCGCCGCCGCGCCGGCGATCTCCGACAGCCAGCAGGGGGAGTCGGCTCGGTTGGCGGCGGCGGACGACCCGGACGCGCTCGCCGACGGTGACGGCGACGAGGACGCCACCGAGGGTGGCGCCGGCCGACGCCGTTCACGTCGGGGTGGCGCCCGCCGGCGGACGCGCCCCTGACCGCCTGACCGGCCAAGTGTTTGACGAGGTCCCTTCCCCGGCAATGTGCCGGGGGAGGGACCTCGCCGTTGCGGCCACCCCGGTCCAGGATCGGTCGTCCCGGGTCAGGAGAAGAAGATGCGTCGTCTGTTCGCCGTCACCGCGTTGGTAACCGTGCTGGCTGGCTGCTCCGCCGACCGGCCGGGGAGCGTCGGGCCAGGTCCGACCGTCGTGACCACCGGTGGCTCGGCCTCCGGGCCGAGCGGTGTTCCGGCCAGTGGTGCTGCGGCGGGCGGCGGCACGAAGGTCTGCGTCGCCGCCCAGCAGGCCAGCACGAACGCCGTACGGACGTACGTGGCGGAGCTGGGCCGGATGGTCGCGGCGGTGGGCGCCGGGGACAGCAGCACGGCCGAGGCCGCCCGTGGGCGGGCCGAGGCGGCACTGGACGGCTGGCGCACCGAGCTGCGGGAGCAGTCGGAGCAGGCCACCGATCCGCAGCTCAAGACTCTGCTCACGGACCTCGGCACCGAGGTGGCCGCGCTCAGCGTCGACGTCGAGTCGATCGACGAGACTGAGTTGGACCGGCTCCAGCAGCGTCTCGACCAGCTCTGCGCGCGCTGACCAGGGCGGGCCGGTTTGGGGTCGGGGCCGGCAATGGCGTACTCTTGCCTGCGGCCCACCTTTGGTGTGCCGAGTTCCCGTGTGCCCGCGCCGCCGTGCACTGCTACCCGGCGAGCCGCTGCGGGGACGACCGCCAGCAGCCTCAACGACAGGGAGTCCGCCTCCGATGTACGCGATCGTCAAGACCGGCGGCAAGCAGTACAAGGTCGCCGAGGGCGACGTGATCGAGGTCGAGAAGCTCACCGGTGCCCCCGGTGACGCGGTGAAGCTCACCGCGGTGCTCCTCGTCGACGGTGACGACCTGGTGACCGACGCGGCGAAGCTTGCCGAGGTCGCGGTGTCCGGCGAAATCGCCGCGCACACCAAGGGCCCGAAGATCCGGATCCACAAGTTCAAGAACAAGACCGGCTACCACAAGCGCCAGGGTCACCGCCAGCCGTTGACCCAGGTCAAGGTGACCGGCATCTCCAGCGGGAAGTAGGTCGTCCTCCAATGGCTCACAAAAAGGGTGCGTCCAGCTCGCGTAACGGTCGTGACTCCGCGGCCCAGCGACTCGGCGTGAAGCGCTTCGGTGGTCAGGTTGTCAGCGCCGGTGAGATCCTCATCCGGCAGCGTGGCACCAAGTTCCACCCCGGTGACCTGGTCGGCCGTGGCGGCGACGACACGCTGTTCGCGCTGTCGGCCGGTGCGGTCCTGTTCGGCACCAAGCGCGGTCGCAAGACCGTCAGCATCGTTCCGCAGCAGTAGTTCTCGAGCCAAGCGGGCCGCGGACCTACGGGTCCCGGCCCGTTTGGCTTTTTTCGAAGTGCGGGGTTGGACCTCGCTGGAAGGATTGACGCCGTGGCAACGTTCGTTGACCGGGTCGTTCTGCATCTGCAGGCCGGCGATGGCGGGCACGGTTGTGCCTCGATCCACCGCGAGAAGTTCAAGCCCTTCGGCGGGCCGGACGGCGGCAACGGCGGGCACGGCGGCAGCGTGTCGCTGGTGGTCGACCCGCAGGTGACCACGCTGCTCGACTTCCACTTCCACCCGCACGTCAAGGCCGACAACGGCAAGGGCGGCGCCGGGTCGAACCGGGACGGGGCCAACGGTCACAACCTGGTGCTCAAGGTGCCCAACGGCACCGTGGTGCAGACCACCGACGGCACCGTGCTGGCCGACATGGTCGGCGCCGGCACCACCTTCGAGGTGGCCCGCGGTGGGCGCGGCGGGCGGGGCAACGCCTCGCTGGCCAACGCCAAGCGCAAGGCTCCGGGCTTCGCCGAGCTGGGCGAGCCCGGCGACCAGCTGGACATCGTGCTGGAGCTCAAGAGCGTCGCCGACGTGGGCCTGGTGGGTTTCCCGTCGGCCGGCAAGTCGTCGCTGATCTCGGTGATCTCCGCGGCCAAGCCGAAGATCGCCGACTACCCGTTCACCACCCTGGTGCCCAACCTCGGTGTGGTCCGGATGGACAACCACACCTTCACCGTCGCTGACGTCCCGGGTCTGATCCCGGGTGCGGCGACCGGCAAGGGTCTGGGCCTGGAGTTCCTGCGGCACATCGAGCGCTGCGCGGTGCTGGTGCACGTCATCGACTCGGCGACCCTGGAGCCCGGGCGTGACCCGGTCGCCGACATCGACGCCATCGAGGCGGAGCTGAGCCAGTACGGCGGGCTCACCGACCGCCCGCGACTCGTGGCCGTGAACAAGGTCGACGTGCCGGACGGCCGGGACCTCGCCGAGATCGTGCGCCCCGACCTGGAGGAGCGCGGCTACCGGGTGTTCGAGGTGTCCGCGGCCACCCGGGAGGGGCTCAAGGAGCTGACCTACGCGATGGCCGACCTGGTCGAGGCCGAGCGCAAGGCCGCACCGCCCGCCGAGCCGACCCGGATCGTGATCCGTCCGATGGCCGTGGACGACGACGGCTTCACCATCACCGCCGAGGCGGACGGCTCCTTCACCGTGCGCGGTGTCCGGCCCGAGCGCTGGGTCAAGCAGACCAACTTCGACAACGACGAGGCGGTCGGCTACCTGGCCGACCGGCTGGCCCGGCTCGGGGTGGAGGACAAGCTGGCCAAGGCCGGCGCGCAGCCCGGTGACCTGGTCCGGATCGGCGCGCGCGAGTTCGACTGGCAGCCGACGCTGTTCGCCGGCGTGGACTTCGTACCCGGTAACCGGGGCACCGACGTCCGCCTGGAGGAGAAGTCGAACCGGGCCTCGGCGGCGGACCGGCTCGCCGCCCGTAAGGCCCGCCGGGTGCGGTCGGCCGACGAGGTGGGCGCGGACGCGTCCGACGACCTCGACGACATCGACGACGAGGACGACGCCGAGTAGTTCGTTGCGCTCTGTGATCGGGTTGATTTCCGGAAACCTCCGCGAAATCCACCCGTTCTAGCGTGGGGTGATGCTGATCGAGTCCCGGCCTGTCACCGATCCGGAGATCGCCGCCCTCGTCGTCGCGCAGCAGCGTGAGCTGCGCGAGGCCGACGGTGGGTTGGACGGGCAGGTCTTCATGCCGCACGACGACGTCCGCTACCTGGCCGTGGTGGTCAACGATCGGGCGGTCGCCTGCGGAGGGCTCCAGTCGCTCGACGCCGAGACCGGCGAGATCAAGCGGATGTACGTGCGGCCCGCGTACCGAGGGCGGGGCATCGCCCGCCAGTTGGTGGCCGCGCTGGAGGAGTGCGCGTTCCGACAGGGGCACTCGGTGGTCTGCCTGGAGACCGGCACCTACCTGCCGACGGCGATCGCGCTGTACACCTCGTGTGGCTACGAGCAGATCCCGGTCTACGGCGAGTACGTGAGCAACCCGTACAGCGTCTGTTTCGCCAAGCGGCTGCCGGTCGCGGCCTGAGGCGTCGCGTCGCCGGTCAGGCGCCGGTGCTGGCGTGCTCGACGGTCACCGGCTTCGACTCGGGTGAGGCGTGCTGGCGCAGGACGATGCTCAGCAGGATCAGCGCACCGACCGCGAGGAACTCGCTCTGCCAGTTCTGCATCGACTGGAACCAGAAGTCGCTGGTGCCGAGGAACTCCCACACCCCGATCGGCGGTGCGCCGCTCTGTAGCGCCTGCTCCTGGTTGTACGCGGCCGTGCCACCGAACAGGTGACCGACGAACGAACCGGCGAAGATCAGCAGCAGCGCGAGCGAGAGGCTGTTGCGGTAGATCACCAGCGGCAGACCGCCGACACGCACCGGCCAGGGCGACTGCGGGGTGGCCCGGCGCTCGTCGTCCTCCGGCCGGTCGGTCTGGTCCACCGGCTTCGACTCGGCCGACCCCCGCTGCACCAGGTGTGCGGTGAGCAGCACGTACCCGCCCATCTGGAGGAACTCCGACTCCCAGTTCTCGAAGACCGACTCGATGAAGTGCCCGCTGGTCAGGTACGCCGGCCAGCTCAGCGGCGCGGCACCGAACTCGGTCAGCTCCTCATTGTGGGTCTGCCAGCCGAAGACGCTCTGCAACACGAGGAAGACCAGGAAGGCCCCCAGCATGGCGACGGCCAGGCCGTTGTTGCGTAGCCAACGAGGCATGACGTACCTCCTTCGGCGGTCGATTACCCCTGCCGGTGTGGCGGCGAAACCACCAAAAGCTCCAGGTCAGTGCCGTTCGGCGGGATTGTCGAGGCGCCCGCCGGTGCCCGCCTGGTTCGACAGCAGCAGCCCGAGCGCGAGCATCCCGAAGCCGAGCGCGAGGTGCAGCCAGTTGTCGGCGTCGTTCACCGGCAGGATGTTCGCCCCGCCCTCCGGGTTGACCGCCTCGATCCCCAGGCCGTACAGCCAGAGGGCGAGGTAGATCGCGCCGCCGGCGGCCAGGAACACGCGGGCGCCGGCGATGCTGCGGGCCATCACCAGGCCGACCAGCCCGAAGAGCAGGTGCACCGCGTTGTGCAGGATCGACACCTGGAACAGCCCCAGCAGCCGGGCGTCCGAGTGGTGTCCGGCGAATCTCAGCTCGCCGTAGTCGGTGGTGATGCCGGGGATGAAGCCGAGCACGCCGATCAGCAGGAAGACCCCGGCGACGGCCAACGCGGCCAGCTGGACCCGGGGTCGAGGGCCGGCCCGTCGGCCACCTCGCGCGTCTCGTGCCATCGCTGCCCCCTCCATGGATCTGCCAGCACTCGCGAACCTCACTGTCCGCAGCGGCGACGTGACGCAGCCCGACGATCCTCCATTTTGAAGTTGGAGCGGCCGGTCCCGCAGAGAAATGCACGAAGAGGTATGGAAGCCAAAACGCAGGGTAGGTCAATGGTCAGCGGCTGCGGCAACGCGGCCGCATCCCCCCAGCACAACCGCGACGACTTTCTGAGCGGAAGGGAAATCATGTCTTACGATCTTTCACCTACGTCTTCCACGTACGGGCAGGAGTCGACGAACGGCGGTGGCGTTCGCGACCAGGCGCGCCAGGTCGGTTCCGAGGCCGCGCAGGCTGGCGGCGCGGTCGCCCAGACCGCCAAGGAGCAGGGCACCGAGGTTGGCCGCGAGGCGGCCCGGCAGGCCCGCAACCTGTACGGCGAGGCTCGCACCCAGCTCGCCAGCCAGACCGGTGAGCAGCAGCGCCGGGCCGCCGGTGGGCTGCGTTCGCTGGCCGACGAGATGCGCTCGATGGCCGAGCAGGGTGGCCAGGCCGGCCCGGTGACCGAGATTGCCCGCCAAGCCGCCGACCGGGTGCACGGCGTCGCCGGCTGGCTCGAGGAGCGCGAGCCCGGCGACCTGATCACCGAGGTACGCGACTACGCGCGGCGCAACCCGGGCACCTTCCTGGTCGGCGCGGCGGTTCTCGGAGTGTTGGCCGGCCGGCTGACCCGCAGCATCTCCTCCGCTGGCGACGACTCCGGCAACGGATCCTCGGCCTACCGGGGCGCCGGTGCGTACGACCCGGAGCAGACCGCCGTGATCCCGACGCCGCCGCCGGCACCCCGCGCGGCGCCGGACGCCACCCCGGCGGGCGGTTACCTCGACCCGACCCCCGGCACGTACACCGAGCCGACCCCCGGCGGTTACACCGACCCGACCCCCGGCGGTTACACCGCGCCGGCTCCCGGTGGCTACACCGAGCCGACCGGCACCGGGCAGCCGCTGCCGCCCGTGACCCAGACCGACCCGCTGCCGGGCGTGCCGTCCAGCGGCAGCCCGCGCCCGTGAGCCGCCGAGTCATCCGAAGGGAGGCGACGGCATGAGCATGCCGACGCAGGGGTCCGGGCTGGACTCCGGATACCACCCCGACGCGGGTGCCCCGCACACCGCCGCGGAGGTGAAGGGCAGCTCGCTGGGTGACCTGATGCGTCAGGTCACCACCGACCTGTCGACGCTGATGCGTCAGGAGGTCGAGCTGGCCAAGGCCGAGATCCGCCAGGAGGGCAAGAAGGCCGGCAAGACCGCCGGGCTCTTCGGCGGTGCCGGCTTCGGCGGCTACATGGTGGCGCTCTTCGTGTCCATCGCCGTGTGGCAGTTCCTTGACAACGTCATGGACTCCGGTCTGGCCGCGCTGATCGTGGCCGTGATCTGGGCCGCGGTCGCCGCCGTCCTCTACTCCAAGGCGAAGCAGAACGCCCAGCACGTGCGCGGGCTCAAGCAGACCAACGACAGCGTGCAGCGGATCCCCGACGCGCTCAAGCCGCACCCGGAGGGAGTCACCCGATGAGCACCGATCCCGATCAGATCCGCCGCGAGATCGAAGCCACCCGTAACAGCCTCAGCTCCGACGTGGACGCGCTGGCGTACAAGGTCAGCCCGAGCCGCATCGTCGACGACCGCAAGCAGCGGGCCCGTTCCGCTATGCAGAATGTGAGGGACAAGGTCATGGGAACCGCGTCTGACCTCGGCCACGGCACCGGCCAGGCCGCCCACTCGGTGGGTGACCGCGCCTCGTCGGCGGCCTCCAGCGTCAGCGACGCCGCGCACTCGGCGGCGACCAGTGTCAGCGACGCCGCCCACAGCGCTCCGCGGGTGATCCGGCAGAAGTCCCAGGGCAACCCTCTCGCCGCCGGTCTGATCGCGTTCGGGGTCGGCTGGCTGGCCTCGTCGCTGATCCCGGCCTCCCGCCGTGAGCAGCAGGCCGCCACCCAGCTCAAGGAGCGGGTCAGCGAGCACAGCGGTGCGGTGACCGAGAAGCTTGGCACTGTGGCCAGCGAGCTCAAGGAAGAGCTGCGCGAGCCGGCCCAGCAGGCCGCCCAGTCGGTGAAGTCCACCGCCCAGGACGCCGTGCACGCGGTCAAGGACGACACGAAGTCGGCCGCGTACGACGTCAAGGACCAGGCCCAGCAGGCCCGGCACCAGGTCAACTCCTGACCCCACCGTAATCCCGACAGCTCGCGGCCACCTCGGTGACCGCGAGCTGTCGCGTTGTGGGGTCCGGTCAGTGGTGGCGGCGTCGCAGGGCGCGGGTCCGGTGGGCGGCCCGGCGGATTCGGGTGTCGCCGTAGCGGACACCGCCGAACAGGAACCGCTGGCCGACCGCGAGCCAGCCGCACACGCCGCGCTCCAGCAGCCAGACCGGAGCTGCCAGCGCCGTTGCCGCAGGGAAGACCCCGGTGCCGCCGGCGCGACGGCGACCCACCTCGGCGAGGGCCACGGTGCCGGCCGCCGCGCCGAGCACCAGCGCGGGCCGCCGGGCCGCGACGGCCGCGGCCAGCGCCGGCAGGACCGCGAGCGAGGTCAGCAGGCGCGCCGGCTGGGCCAGATCGTCGTACGCCTGACGGACCCGTTGCCCGCGGAAGTGCGCGGCGTCCGGAGGCAGCCGGCGTACGTAGAGCCAGGCCGGCGCCGCCTCGGTGCCGTCGTTCGCGCGCAGGGTGCGGATCAGCTCCAGGTTCTCGAAGAGCACGTCCGGGTCGTAGCCGCCCATGGCGAGGAAGGTGCTGCGACGCACCGCGAGGGTCCCCGGGTAGTCAGCGCCGAGCGCCCTGTTGAGCAGCGTCCGGCCGGTGTCCCACCAGGCGTGCCAGGGCAGCGGGTCGAAGTAGTTCTGCGGCCGCACCAGGTCGACCCGGTCCAGCAGCCGGTGCACGGCGGTCAGACCGGCCTCGTCGTACCGGACGTCGTCGTCGGCGATCACCACGTGCTCGTGGCCTGCCGCGCGCACGCCGGTGCGTACGCCGAGCACCTTGCCGTTGAGCCCGCGAGTGGTGGCGTCGGGCGGGAGGTGCCGGACCAGCCCCCGCCAGGCGTCGGCGTGCCGTGCGAACAGGTCCGGGGCGGAGCCGTCGACCACGATCACGTCGACCCGGTCGGCCAGCCACCGCAGGTAACCGGTCAGCTCGGCCAGGCCGGTGTCGGCGTGCCAGCGCAGCGGCAGCACGTACGTCATCGGCAGTCGGACCGGCGCCGTGCCGGCGCGGTCGTCTTCGACGCCCCACCCGCGCGCGGCGGGCCGGGCGTCACCAGCTGGGCTGAACAGGGACATCGACGGGCCTCCTCGGCAGGACAGCGGTGAACCGGTGGCTGAGCAGCACCTGCCCGCATTCCCGCCGATCAAACGGACGTGTTGTTTCGACCGCCCGACGCCGGGTAGCGCTGCCGGAAAGAGCTGTCCATCCCCGGACGTCCGGGTGGAGGAGACGAGATGACCAACAACGGAACGAGATGGGCGGTGCTCGGCGTCACCGCGGTCACGGCGGCCGGTGTGGGGCGGGCGGTGGCTCGCCGTCGGCACCGGCATCAGCCGGAGCGGCAGGACGGCTGGTACGTCGTGCGTCGCGGGGTGACCGTGGACCGGCCCCGGGACGAGGTGATCGGCTTCTGGACCGACCGGGAACGGCTGGACCGCGCGCTGGCCGGGTGGGCCACCCTGGAGCAGCTCGACGACCGGCGCTGGCGGTGCGTGGCTCGCGACCGGGCCGGCGGCGACACCGAGTGGCGGGCGGAGATCACCGTCGACGGGCCCGGCACGCTGCGGTGGCGGGTCGAGGACGGGCCGGTGCCGCAGGAGGGGCGGATCGAGCTGGCCGACGCGCCCCAGGGCCGGGGCACCGAGATCCGCGCCGAGCTGCGGTACCGCTCGGGCCCGGTGCGCCGGGTGTTGGGCCTGATCGGTGGGGACGACCCCGATCTGGCGCTGCGGGACGCCCTGCGGCGGGTGAAGTCGCTGATCGAGTGTGGCCAGGTGATGGACACCCGCGACGACCCGTCCGGCCGGAGCCCGAGGCAGGAGAAGGCGACCGACAAGGTCCGGGAGAAGCTGATGACGGGAGGCCGGGCGTGAGGGCACTGTGTTGGGAAGGCGTCGGCAAGCTGGCGGTGCGGGACGTGCCGGAGCCCAGAATCCGCGCCGAGGGGGACATCATCGTCCGCGTCCGGGCCAGCAGTGTCTGCGGCTCCGACCTGCACCTGATCAACGGGTACCTGCCGGCGATGCGGGAGGGCGACATCCTCGGCCACGAGTTCATGGGCGAGGTGGTGGAGACCGGGCCCGGCGTACGACAGCACAAGGTCGGTGACCGCGTGGTGGTCGGGTCGGTGGTCGCCTGTGGTGGCTGCTGGTACTGCCGCACCGAGCAGTACTCGCTCTGCGACAACTCCAACCCCCAGCCGGTGTTCACCGAGAAGCTGTGGGGGCACTCACCGGCCGGCATTCTCGGCTACTCGCACGCCGCTGGCGGCTACTCGGGGTCGCACGCCGAATACATCCGGGTGCCGTTCGGTGACGTTGGTGCGTTCGGTGTGCCCGACGGGGTGCCGGACGACTCGGTGGTGTTCGCCTCCGACGCGATGCCCACCGGGTGGATGGCGGCGGACTTCTGTGGGCTCACCGGTGGCGAGGTGGTCGCCGTCTGGGGCGCCGGCGGCGTCGGGCAGATGGCGGCCCGGTCGGCGCAACTCCTCGGCGCCGAGCGGGTCATCATGATCGACCGGTTCCCGGATCGGCTCGCCACGGCGGCCGAGCGGGTCGGCGTCGAGACGATCAACTACGCGGAGACGGACGTGCTGGAGGCGCTACGGGAGCTGACCGCCGGCCGTGGGCCGGACGCCTGCATCGAGGCCGTCGGCATGGAGTCACACGACGTCGGACCGACCTACGCGTACGACCGGACGAAGCAGGCGGCTCGGTTGCAGACCGACCGGCCGACCTCCGTACGCCAGGCGATCATGGCCTGCCGTAAGGGTGGCACGGTGAGCATCGTCGGGGTGTACGCCGGTCTGGTGGACAAGTTCCCGCTCGGCGCGGCCATGAACAAGGCCCTGGTGCTGCGGATGGGGCAGATGCACGCGCAGCGCTACATCCCGATGCTGCTCGACCGGCTCGCGGCCGGCGAGATCGACCCCGGCTACCTGGCCACCCACCCGATCTCCCTGGAAGAGGGCGCACACGGCTACGAGCTGTTCGAGAAGAAGCAGGACGGCTGTCTCCGCAGCGTGCTGCACCCCTGACCCACTGGGATGCCGCCTCGCCGGTCCCCCCGAACGACCGGCGAGGCGGAGGTCAGGCGGTGCTGAGCGTCAGGCGGTGCGTCGGATGTTGGTGAGGGTCAGGCCGAGGGGCGGCAGCGCCGGCATCCGGTGCAGGTCCAGGGCCAGGTCCTGGACGGGCACGTCGTAGCGCATGGTGCTGGTCAGGTTGGTGACCGCCCGCTTCATCAGGTCGATGGTGATCCACTCGCCCGCGCAACGGTGCCCGGCCCAGTGGTCACCGCCGCCCTGCGGGATCAGCTCGAACGGGTCCACGCGTCGGTTGGCGAACCGCTCCGGCCGGAACAGCTCCGGTTCCGGCCAGAGGGCCGGGTGGTGGTTGGTGCCGTACAGGTCGAGCAGGACCCGTCGCCCCTGGGGAAAATGGTGGCCCTGCCAGTCGAAGGAACGCCGGACCCGGGCTGCCGCCATCGGGAAGAACGGGTAGTAGCGGCGTACTTCCTGGACGAAGTTCTCGGTGGCTTCACCGTCGCCGCGGACCCGTTCCCGCCAGCCCGGATGGTCGTGCAGGGCGAGCGCGGCGAACGCGATGTACTGGTCCACGGCGACCACCGGCCGCAGCACGTTGAGCAGTTCCACAGCCGCGACCCGGCGGGGGAGCAGCCGGCCCTGCCGGTCGCGGTGTTCGGCGATCACGGCCAGGGCGCTGCCGGGCGGCGCCGGAAAGAGACCGATCCGGGTCCGCTCGATGAGGTCGCCGAGCCAGCGTTCGGTGCGACGACGGGCGAGCCGTCCCCGCCAGTGCCGGGGGCCGACCGCCGCCGGAGCCTCGATCATCGAGTGCAGCTCGACGGCGCGTCGTTCGACCTGGGACGTGGGCAGCGGCACCCCCGCCCAGGCGCAGACCACCCGGGTCAGCAACCGGCCGAGCTCGTCGTAGAGCGGCAGCGGCCCGGCGGCCTCCCAGGCGGGGATCCGCGCCTGCCACTCGTCGTCGAAGAGTTGGCCGAGCTGCCGGATGGCGTTCGGCGTCATGATCGACATGAACATGGCCTTGCGGTCGGCGTGCTCCGGCCCGTCCAGCCCCTGCACACCACGCCGACCGGTGAGGGTCCGCTGCGCCCGCAGCGGCATGGCGGTCGCGCGCTGGAACCGGTCGTTGTCGTAGAACAGCACCGCCGCCGGCCGGCCGCGCAGGCAGATGGTCGGGGCGAGCAGGATCCGGGTCTGGAAGACGTCGCTGCCGTACCGCTCGCAGCGTTCGCCGATGAACCGGTAGCCGGCGCGGAGCAACGCGAGGGTGCTGTCCGGGCTGCGGTCGGCCGGCATGGTGGCCATCGGGTCTCCTCACGCGCGGGTGTGGCCGGGTCGCCACCGGCCGGCTGCGTCTACCCCCGTCACGGCCGCTGAATCCCCGCGCCGACGGCACGCCGGCTGGCCCCTCCCAGGGGCAGCGGAACCTGGTTTGCTGCTGGTGGGGCAACCACGGGGAGGGCGGATGCGCGACAACACATCACCGCACTGGCGGCAGCGACGAACTGTCGGGGCACTGGGCGGAGGCCGCGACGCGCGGCCACTCATCGGGCCGCCCCGACGGCCCACCCGGCCACACCGCTTCTTCACCGTGCACCTGGGCTTCACCGCCCCCAGCGTGGTCGAGGCACGCGAGCTGGCCGTGACGTACGCGGAGGCGCTCAACCTGCTCCGCCCGGAGGTGGCGCTCGGGGCGGCGGCCCTGTCACCGGCCGATGCCTGGCAGCGGGCCGAGCGGCTGTTCTGCGGTGCGCTCGGCCCGGACGGCGAGCGCTGCGTCGACGTGGCCGATCACCCCGGCTTCCACCACGCCCCGGGCCCCGGCGGTCTCGGCTGGGGCGACGGCGACGGCCCCGCCCGTGACTGACCGCCAACCCGGGGCCGCCGGTCCCGGGTCGACGGCCCCGCCCGCCGGCGGGCACGATCAGTCCAGGTCAAACTCGCCGTCCTGCGCGCCGGCCACGAACGCGTCCCACTCGGCCTGCGTGAAGACCAGCACCGGCCCGTCCGGCTCGGCCGAGTTGCGCATCCCGATCAGATCGTCGACGAAGGCGACCTCTACGGCGCTGTCGGAGGTGTCCCCTTCGGCCCGCTGCCAGACCGCCCGAGAGAGGTCGAAGTCGCCCTTGGGGTGCTGCGCCATTGTTCTTTCCTCCAGTGCCGAGGGTCGTGTGGTGACCGGGTGCCGATCCCCATCGGGCAGGATAAGCGGATGCCGAGCCTGACCCGTGTAGAGGCGACCGCGCGTGGCGCGGCGATTACTGTCGAGTCCTATCAGGTGGACCTTGACCTGACCGGTGGCACGGAGCTGTTCCGTTCCCGCGTCGAGATCCGGTTCCGGGCGACCGCCGGCATCGCGACCTTCGCCGAGGTCAAGCCCGCAAAACTGCTCGGCGTACGCCTCAACGACCGCGACCTCGACCCCGGTCTGCTCACCGACAACCGGCTGCCGCTCGACGACCTGCTCGCGGACAACACGCTGGTCGTCGAGGCGGAGATGGCGTATTCCAGGACGGGCGAGGGGATGCACCGCTTCGTCGACCCGGCCGACGGCGAGACCTACCTCTACGCGATGTCCTTCCTCGACAACGTGCAGCGCATCTTCGCCGCGTTCGACCAGCCCGACCTCAAGGCACCGTTCACCCTCTCGGTGACCGCTCCGCCGGAATGGACGGTGTCCGGCAACGCCGAGGTGGCCGCCAATCCCGCGCCCGGTCGTTGGGAGTTCGCACCGACCGCGCCGCTGGCCACATACTTCTTCTCGCTGATCGCCGGTCCGTACCACGTCCGGCGGGCCGAGCACGACGGCGTGCCGCTGGGCATCTACTGCCGCCGGTCGCTCGCCGAGCACCTGGACGCGGACGCCGAGGAGATCTTCACCGTCACCCGGCAGTGCCTGGACCGGTTCCACCAGCTCTTCACCGAGCGCTACCCGTTCGGCAAGTACGACCAGGCGTTCGTGCCCGAGTTCAACGCCGGCGCGATGGAAAACCCGGGCATCGTCACCTTCCGCGACGACTACGTGTTCCGCTCGGCAGTCACCGACAGCCAGCGCGAGCTGCGGGCCACCACCATCGCGCACGAGATGGCGCACATGTGGTTCGGTGACCTGGTCACCATGCGCTGGTGGGACGACCTGTGGTTGAACGAGTCCTTCGCGGAATACCTGGGCACCCGGGTCACCGCCGATGCGACCCGCTTCGACCAGGCGTGGACCACCTTCGCGATGCGCCGCAAGGCCTGGGGTTACGCCGCCGACCAGCGCCCCTCCACCCACCCAGTCGCCCCGGACGAGGTGGCCGACACCGACGAGGGCCTGCTCAACTTCGACGGCATCTCGTACGCCAAGGGCGCCAGCGTGCTCCGGCAACTGGTCGCGTGGCTCGGTGACGAGGCGTTCCTCGCCGGCCTGAACGCGCACTTCGCGGCGCACCGCTTCGGCAACGCCACCCTCGACGACCTGCTGGCCAGCCTCTCCACCGCCAGCGGGCGGGACCTGTCCGGTTGGGCCGAGCTGTGGCTGCGTCGGCCACAGGTCAACACCCTGCGTGCCGAGGTCGCCGTCGATGCCGACGGCCACTACGCCGAGGTGGCCGTGGTGCAGACCGCGCCCGCGCCACACCAGGTGCTGCGCCCGCACCGCATCGGCGTGGGCCGCTACTCGATGGACGGCACCGTCGAGCGCGACGAGGTGGACATCGACCCCGACGCCGACGGTGCCCGCACGGTGCTGGGTGAGCTGACCGGCGCCCCGGCGGCCCGGCTGCTCCTGCTCAACGACGGTGACCTCAGCTTCGCCAAGGTGCGCCTCGACCCGGCGTCGGCGGACGCCGTTCCGCTGGTGCTGCCCGGGCTGACCGACCCACTGGCGAGGGCGGTGCTCTGGAGCGAGGCGCTGGACGCGGCGACCGACGGGGAGCGGCCGGTCACCGGCCTCGTCGAGCTGATGGTCGCCGCGCTGCCGGCCGAAACAGAGGTGATCATCGCGGAGGACGTGCTGACCCTCAGCCGGTCGCTGATCGACCGCTATCTCGACCCACTGGCCCGGTCCACAGCGCTGGCCCGGGTCGCCGGGGCGTGCCAGCGGCTGCTCGACGGTGCGCAGGCGGGGGAGTCGCTGCAACTCGCCGCAGCCCGCGGCTGGATCGCCGCGACCACCGACGCGGACCTGCTCGTCGGCTGGCTCGCCGGCCGGGACGTGCCGACCGGCCTGAAGGTCGACGCGGAGCTGCGCTGGGCGGTGCTGCGCCGGCTGGTGGTGCTCGGCGCCGCCGGCGAGGCGGAGATCGCCATCGAGGCAGCCGCCGACAACAGCTCCACGGGGGCGGAACGGGCCGCCCGCTGCCGGGCCGCCCTGCCCGACCCGGCCGCGAAGCAGGCAGCCTGGGAGATCATCGTGCGGGACACCGAGCTGTCCAGCCGGCCGTTGGAGGCGACCGCCGAAGGGTTCTGGCAACCCGAACAGGCCGAGCTGACCGCCGCGTACGTCGATCGGTACTTCGCGGACATGCCGGCCGCCGCGCGTCGGCGTACCCCCTGGACGGCCGATCGGGTCGCGGCCCTGGCGTTCCCCCGCTATGCCGTGGCGCAGCCGACCAGGGAAGCGGCCGCGGCGCTGCTGGCCCGCGACGACCTGACCCCCGGCCTACGCCGGGTGGTGACCGACGCCGACGACGACCTGCGCCGCGCGCTGGTCGCCCGAACGGCGGTGGCCGCCGCGTCCGCATAGGGCTGGTTGGGCGCGGGGCCCGGGACGGGCGAACCCCCGATTCCCGGACCCCGACTCGATCAGGAAGTGCTCCCGCGCCCGTAGCTCAGCGCAGCGCGGGCTCCGCCGTGACCGGCGCGTCCCAGTCGATGACGTACCGCTGCTCGTGGGCGATCGTCTTTTCCGGGTCCATCGCGGTGCGCACCAGCAGGGGCATCAGCAACGGCATCAGCGTCCGGCCGACCGGCCCCGGCGCCTTGGTGTGGTTGATCCGCGCCGCGCGGGCGGCGACCTTCTCCACCCGGGAGCGGCGGAGCCGGTCGAACGCGGCGAACGCCGACGCCACGTCCGGTAGGTCACGCAGGCAACGGGCGAGCTGCACCGCGCTCTCGATGGCCAGTGACGCGCCCTGCCCGGAGCTGTTCGACGGTGCGTGCGCCGCATCGCCGACCAGCACCATCCGACCCCGGTGCCAGTGCGGCACCGGCGGCATGATCTGCAACGCCCCGACCACCTGGAGCTCGTCCGCTGTGCTGGTCGCCATCAGCTCCCGGCCCGGGTCGTCGTCGCCGTAGGTGTCGCGCAGCGTGGCCAGCCACTGCGTCGACGGCACCGTGCGGGCCTCGACCAGGCTCATCGGCCGCTGGTACGGCAGGTTGGCCCCCCACCGGGTGCCACCGCCCGGCTCCGGCCAGTAGAGGTAGTAGCCGCGGCGCCCGAACGCGAACGTCATAGTGCCCGGCTCCGCGTCCACCTCGTGCCGGGCCACCGCCTCGAAGCCGAGCAGGCCGGTGAACCGGGGGCCGGGTGCGGCCGGGTCGATCAGGCCACGAACGGTCGACCGGATGCCGTCGGCACCGATCAGGACGTCGGCGGTGGCGGTGCTGCCGTCCTCGAAGCGGGCGGTCACGCCGCTCTCCGACTGCTCGGCGTCGACCAGCCGCTTGCCGTACGCGAAACCGACCCCCTCGGCGACAGCCTGGTCGTGCAGCGCCTGATGCAGCTCGGCGCGGTGCACCACGCGCAGCGGTGGCACTCCGCTCAGCGTGGGCAGGTCGATGCGGCGTCGGCCGACCGCCATCACGCTGCGCGTGATCGGGGTGGCGGCCGCCGTCACCGCCTGGTCCGCGCCGACCGTACGTAGGGCCGCCACGCCGTTGGGCGCGAGCGCGAGGGTGCCGCCGATGCCGCCAACTCCGCTGGCGGTGGCCGGGTACGCCTCGTGGACGGTCGCCGTGATGCCGGCGCGGCGCAGTGCGAGTGCCGTCACCGGTCCGGCGATGCCGCCGCCGATGACGATCGCGGTTCGTACCGTGGTCATGCTCTTCTCCCTGAGGTGTGTGGTCGCGTGCGACCGACCTGGGAGGGAGCCCGGTTATCCTCTGGTTGCCGCTTCGGGCCGGGCGCCTTCCCAGGCATCGGTTCGGGGTAAGGGCTCCGGCGGGGTGTTGGCGCACCCCGCCGGAGCCGTTCTTCAGTCGGCTTCCCGGCTGCTGGTTGTCGGGGTGCTGGCTTTCTGTGTGGTGGTGTTGTTGCTTTCGGCGGTGGCTTTCGCGGTGGTGGTTCTCTGGGACAGCTCGGTCAGCTCCGCGGGCATCTCGCCGGTCTCGTGGAAGGCCCGCCAGGTGTCCAGCCCCGGGTAGCTGCCCGAGGTCAGCTCCGCGAGCAGCCCGCGCAGCCAGGAGGCCTCCGCGTCGCGCATGGCGAGGTCGTACTCCGACTCCACCAGGAACAGCCGCGGAACCTCCCGCAGGTGCGCGTCGAGCGCTTCCCGGTCCTGGCGGATCGTGTCCTCCAGCAGGTCGAGCCGTTGCCGCAGCAGGGCGGCGGCCTCGTCGGGATGCAGGGCGGCGAGAACGGACAGGCCGGCTCGGAAACGGGGATGCTCGGGCATCGGCGTGGAGACCAGCTCGCGGGCCCAGTCGACCAGCTCCGCCCGCCCCGCATCCGTGATGCGGTAGACGGTGCGTTCCGGGCGCCGACCCTCGCGGACGCTCTCCACCGCTTCGATCATGCGGTGTTTGTCCATGTTGCGGATCACCGTGTAGAAGGATCCCCACTTGAACTCCATGTCCTGGTCCTTGCCCCAGGCACGCAGTGCGGTGGCGATCTCGTACGGGTGCATCGGCCGCTGGACCAGGGCAGACAGCACGGCCAGCGCCAGCAGGTTGCCGACCTTGCGCCGCTTCTGCACGACGTCTCCTCTGCTCGCGGACGATTACTCGTAGACGAGTATATGCTCACGCTGGCTTGCCCGCGACCCTCGCGCGGCCTGCGGCTTGATCGACTCCGTTTTCACGAAAACGGGGTGTCCGATCCGGCGTGACACCCCGATTTCCAGAAAGCCGAGTCGATCAGCGCCGGGGCGACTCATCTGCCCGGCAGGCTGCCATCCGGTGGCCTGACGTGCGCCCGATGCCGGGCCCCAACGGCGCCCCACGACGTCCGGCCTACGATCACGGGGTGGAGGAAGACATCCGGCGGATCGGGATCATGGGTGGCACCTTCGACCCGATCCACCACGGGCACCTCGTCGCGGCCAGTGAGGTGGCGGACCGGTTTGGTCTGGACGAGGTGGTTTTCGTCCCCACCGGTCAGCCGTGGCAGAAGGCTGACGAGCCGGTCAGCCCGGCCGAGGACCGGTACCTGATGACGGTCATCGCCACCGCCTCCAACCCCCGCTTCCAGGTCAGCCGGGTCGACATCGACCGCAGTGGCCCCACCTACACGGTCGACACCCTGCGTGATCTTCAGGCCGAGTACGGCCCCAAGGTGCAGCTGTTCTTCATCACCGGCGCGGACGCGTTGCAGCGCATCCTGTCGTGGAAGGACCTGGACGAGATCTTCGAGCTGGCCCACTTCGTCGGGGTGACCCGGCCCGGCTTCCAGTTGACCGACAAGCACCTTCCGGCCGACACCGTCAGTCTGATCCAGGTGCCCGCGATGTCCATCTCGTCGACCGACTGCCGCGCTCGGGTCGCCCGTGGTGAGCCGGTCTGGTATCTGGTGCCCGACGGTGTGGTGCAGTACATCGCCAAGCGGCGCCTCTATCAGGGCTGATCACGCCCGGTATGGCCCGGTCTGTGCGCTTAACCGACCAGAACTGAACGGTCGGGGTGTCGCCGGGTATGAGACGCTTGGAGGATCGCACGCTTGATCTAAGGAGAACGGTGACAGTTTCCGAACGCGCTCACGAGCTGGCTATCGCGGCTGCCCAGGCCGCTGCCGACAAGAAGGCGCAGGACATCACGATCATCGACGTCGGCGACCAGCTCGCCATCACCGACGCGTTCGTGCTCGCCGCCGCCCCCAACGAGCGTCAGGTGCTGGCCATCGTCGACGCCATCGAGGCGAGCCTGCTGGAGCTGCCGGAGAAGGCGAAGCCGGTGCGGCGCGAGGGCGAGCGTGGCGGCCGTTGGGTGCTGCTCGACTACGTCGACATCGTGGTGCACGTCCAGCACACCGAGGAGCGCGAGTTCTACGCGCTCGACCGGCTCTGGAAGGACTGCCCCACCATCCCGTTCGTCGACCGCGACCTGGTCGAGGCCGACGCCAGCGGGTCCGCCGCAGCAGAATGACCCGGCTGATCGTCTGGCGGCACGGCAACACCGACTGGAACGCCGCCAACCGCGTGCAGGGGCAGACCGACGTACCCCTGAATGAGCTGGGCCGCGACCAGGCCCGCGCCGCCGCCCCGCTGCTCGCGGCGCTGCGGCCCGACGCGATCGTGTCCAGCGACCTGAGCCGCGCCGCGGAGACCGCTGGCGCGCTCGCCGCGCTGACGGGGCTTCCGATACGCACGGACCCCCGGCTGCGCGAGCGGCATTTCGGTCAGTGGCAGGGTCTGCACCTCACCGAGGTCGCCGAGCGCTTCCCCGAGGAGTACGCGCGCTGGCGGGCCGGCGACCCCGATCCGGGCGCGGATCTGGAGCCTCTGCACGACCTAGGCGAGCGGGTCGGCGCCGCGTTGCGGGAGGCGGCCGACGCGGCACCGGGCGGCACCGTGGTGATCGCCACCCACGGTGGTGGCTCCCGGCAGGGCATCGGCCACCTGCTCGGTTGGGACACCAGCGTGCTGCGCACCATCGGCTCCCTGGCCAACTGCCACTGGAGCGAGCTACGGCACGACGACCGCGCGCCGGCTGTCGGGCGTCCGCAGGACGTCCGGGGCTGGCAGTTGCGGGCGCACAACGTCGGCCTGGTCACCGCCCCGGTCGTCGTCGACGCGATCTGAACGCTTCCGCCTCGTCGTTCGACCTCTCGATCGGCTAGCGTGCCGGGCATGCCCGTCGCGGTTGTCATCGACTCCACCGCCTACCTTCCGCCCGAGCTGGTGCAGGCGCACCGGCTGACCGTCGTTCCGTTGACCGTCGTGCTCAACGGCGCGGAAGGGCTGGAGGGGGTGGAGACCCAGCCGGCCGACGCCACCCTGGCGCTGAGCGCCCGGCGGGTCACCGCGACTACCTCCCGGCCGGCACCCGAGCAGTTCGCCCGCACGTACCGCCGACTGCTCGACGACGGCGCCGACGGCGTCGTCTCGGTGCACATCTCCGCCGCCCTGTCCGGCACGGTGGAGGCGGCCCGGCTCGCCGCCGCCGACTTCGACGGCCGCGTCGAGGTCGTGGACAGTCGCTCCACGGGCATGGGGCTCGGCTTCCCGGCCATCGCGGCCGCCACCGCCGCCCAGGCGGGCGCCGACCTGACCGGGGTACGCGACGCGGCGCTCGCCGCCGTCGCCCGCACGACCGTCTGGTTCTACGTCGACACGCTGGAGTTCCTTCGCCGAGGCGGCCGGATCAACGCCGCCGAGGCGCTGCTGGGGACCGCCCTGTCCGTCAAGCCGATCATGCACATGCCGGACGGGGCGATCGTGCTGCGGGAGAAGGTCCGCACCGCCAGCCGTGGAGTGGCCCGTCTCGTGGATCTGGCCGTCGAGGCGGCCGGGGACGACGATGTGGATATCGGTGTGCATCATCTGGCCGCGCCGCAGCGGGCCGAGGCGTTGCTCGCCGCGCTGACCGGACGGTTCGGTGACCGGCTGCACGACACGTACGTCTCCGAGGCGGGTGCGGTCGTCGCCGCGCACGCGGGCCCAGGTCTGGCCAGCGTGGTCGTCCACCGCAGGCCGGCCGGCTGAGCCGATGGCGACGTCCTGTGTGGTCACCGGCGGCGGCCGTGGTGTCGGCCGGGCCGTGGTGGAGCGCCTGGTGGCGACCGGTGTCACGGTCGTCGTGCTGGAGCGCGACGCGGACGCGGTCGACTGGCTGACCGGGCACCCCTCCGCCGACCGGCTCGTCGCCGTGATCGGCGACGCCGCCGACGAGCAGGTTGCCGAGCACGCCGCCGAGCTGGCCGAACGCGCCGCGCCCCTGTCCGGCTGGGTGAACAACGCGGCGGTCTTCCGCGACGCCGCCCTGCACTCCGTCTCCGCCGACACGGTGCTGGAACTGATCGAGCTGAACCTACGCCCGGCAGTGGTGGGCGCCGCGGTGGCCATACGCCGGTTCCTGGCTCGTGCCGCCGGCGGCGCGATCGTCAACGTCTCGTCGCACCAGGCCCGCCGGCCGGTGTCAGGCGCCTTGCCGTACGCGACGGCGAAGGCCGCGGTGGAAGGGCTGACCCGGGCGCTGGCCGTCGAGTACGGGAGGCACGGAATTCGTGCCAACGCGGTCGCGCTCGGTTCGATCGCCACCGAGCGGCACGCCGACTTCCTGGCCGCGCAGGAACCCTCCCAGGCCCAGTGGATCGACGCCGAGCTGACCCGGCTGCACCCGGTGGGGCGCATCGGGCGGGTCGACGAGGTGGCCGAGGCCGTCGCGTACCTGCTGTCACCCGCGGCGAGCTTCGTCAACGGGGTGGTCCTGCCGGTGGACGGGGGACGGGCCGTGCTCGGCCTCGACCCGGAGGCCCGCTGACGGCGTACCCGTCGGGTAGCCTGGTTGCGCGCCCCAGATGGGCCTACCCCCCGGAGGTTCTGGCTACTTTAGCCACCACGCCGAGATCGACGCGATATGCGCGTCTCTCGTGCGGGATCCGGGGCGTCGGTGCCCTCGGGGTTTTGTTGTTGGTGGCTGGTGGGCGCTGTGGGCCTCCGGTCGGGTCTTCGGATCGACCGGGAAGAAGACGGTACGCATGACAGTCACGTTCAACCACACCATCATCGCCACGAAGGACAGGAACGCCTCGGCCGCGTTCTACCGGGAGTTGTTCGAGCTGCCGGAGGCGCCGTCGTGGGGGCCGTTCGTCAACGTCCAGCTGGACGAGGGCGTGCTGCTCCAGTTCGCCGAGCCGCCGGTGGACATCCAGATGCAGCACTACGCGTTTCTCGTCGACGACGAGTTGTTCGCCCGGTGCCTGGCGTTCGTCCAGGGGCGCGGCATCACGTACTGGGCCGACCCCCAGCTGAAGCGGGAGGGCGAGACCAACACCGAGCACGGTGGGCGGGGTTTCTACTTCATGGACCCGGCGGGCCACGCCATCGAGATCATCACCCGGCCGTACGTGTAGCGACCGGCGTCGACGGCACCGGCAATCGGGACCCACATAGGTGTGAGCGTGATGCCTCAGGGTCATCTTGATGACTCAGAGGCATCACGCTCATGAGCTGATCCGGCTCGGCCTCGTCGGTGAGGTGTGCCCCTAGCAGATCGTGCGGTGATCAGGGCGTTGTCCACAGGACGCTGGTTGTCCACAGAGGGGGAGGGCGGCTCGCCCCGTCGCGCTGTCCTCCGCTCTAGCGTCGGGCCGTGTCGCACGACGAGGAGACCGAGGTCCGCCAACGCCTGCGCTGGCTGACCGACCCGCCGGAGGGTTCGCCGCCAATGCGGGCTGAGGTGCCGCTTGCGGGCGTACCCCCGCTGGGTGTCTTGCCGCCCCGGGCCGATGCGCCGCCCGCTGAGTCGGACGCGCGCGGCGCATCGGCTGGCCTCGCGGCCGAGCCCGGGTCGCGGCTGCCCGGGCCTGGGGCGTTCGACCCCGGGCGGCGCGGCGTGCGGGCGTTGGCGGTTGTCGCCGTGGTGGTCGTGTTGGGCGCGGCCGGTTGGGCCTGGCTGTCACGCCCGCAGTCGGAAGCGGTCGCTCCGCTGGTCAGTGTGACCGCGTCTGCCGCACCGGCGGACGATCCCAGCGCGTCCGGCTCCGGCGAGCTGGTGGTGGCGGTCGCGGGGAAGGTTCGCAAGCCGGGGCTGGTGCGGTTGCCGGCCGGGTCCCGGCTCGCCGACGCGGTGCAGGCGGCTGGCGGCGCGCTGCCCGGTGTCGACGTGGCGTTGCTCAACCCCGCCCGCAAGGTCACCGACGGTGAGTTGATCGTGGTCGGGGTGACGCCACCGCCGGTGCCGGGTGGTGCGGCCGGGCCACCCGGCGGCGCGGCCGGGCCGGCCGTCGGGCCGTTGAACCTGAACACCGCCACGTTGGCCCAGCTCGACGCGCTGCCCGGGGTCGGGCCTGTCCTCGCCCAGCGGATCCTCACTCATCGGGACCAGCACGGTGGGTTCAAGGCCGTCGGCGACCTGCGCCAGGTCGACGGGATCGGCGATGCGCGGTATGAGCAGCTCAAGGACCTGGTGACGGTGTGAGCGGCGGTGCCCCGAGGCCGTCGGACGGTGTCGGTGTCGGTGTCGTGCCAGCCGAGACCTCCCCGCCGGACCTGCGGCTGGCCGGGTTGGCGGTGGCCGCCTGGCTCACCGCGCTCGCCGGCCTGCACCTCGGCGCCGGCCCACTTCTGGCGGTCACCGTGGCGGCGGCCGGCGTGACGACGGCGGGCGCCCTGCACCTGCTCGGTGGGCTCGGCCATCCCCGGGCCGCTGTCCGCCGCTACGGCTGGATCGCCGTCGCGGTCGGCCTCGGCGTGGTCTGCGCAGGAGCGGCCACCGCAGCCCGGCTCGCCGTCCGCGACGCACCGCCGATCCGTGCCCTTGCCGAACAGCGAGCTTCGGTCACCGCCGACCTGGTGGTCCGGGACGATCCGCGTCCGATCCGCAGCGCCGGTCGGCCCGGCATGCTGCTGGTGTCGACGGAACTGGTCCGGCTCACCGGCCCGGACGGCCGACGCATCGACGCGTCGGTGCGGCTGCTCGTCCTGACGACCGACCCGGCCTGGCGGGGCCTGCTGCCCGGGCAACGCCTCACCGCCGACGGCCGGCTCGGCGTTCCGCGCGGTGGTGACCTCACCGCGGCGGTGCTCAGCACCGACGGCCCTCCGCAGCGGCACGGTGCGTCGTCCTGGGCGCAGCGCGCCGCCGGGACGCTGCGCGCCGGCCTGCAACGAGCCTGTGCGCCGCTGCCCGACGATCCGGGTGGGCTGCTGCCGGGTCTCGTGGTGGGGGACACCAGCCGATTGCCACCCGCCGTCGAGGAGGACTTCCGCGCCACTGGGATGACACACCTCAACGCCGTTTCGGGAAGCAACGTGGCAGTTGTCGTAGGCGCGGTGTTGCTGCTGGCCCGGTGGGCGCGGGCCGGCCCGTGGCTCGCCGCCGGGCTGTGCGGGGTGGCGCTGGTGGGCTTCGTCATCCTGGTCCGGCCGTCACCGAGCGTTGTACGGGCCGCCACGATGGGGGCGATCGGGCTGGCAGCGCTGGCTGCCGGTCGTCCTCGTGCCGCGCTGCCCGCGTTGGCCGCCGCCGTCACCGTGCTGGTCCTGGTGGACCCGGAGCTGGCCGGTGATCCCGGTTTCGCGCTCTCCGTGCTGGCCACCGGTGGCCTGTTGTTGCTCGCGCCGCGCTGGCGGGACGGCCTGCGGCGGCGAGGTGTGCCGCCCGGCTTGGCGGAGGCGCTGGCCGTGCCGGCGGCGGCGCAGCTGGCCTGCGGGCCGGTCGTCGCCGGCATCTCCGGCACGGTCAGCCTGGTGGCGGTGCCGGCCAACCTGTTGGCGGTGCCCGCCATCGCGCCGGCGACCGTGTTGGGAGTGCTGGCGGCCATGATGTCGCCGATCTGGCCGGGCGGCGCCGAGTTCCTCGCCTGGCTGGCGAGCTGGCCGGCCTGGTGGCTGGTGGTCATCGCCCACCAGGGCGCCCGCTTGCCGGGTGGCACCCTGCCGTGGCCGGGCGGGGTGCCGGGCGCCCTGCTGTTGACCGCGCTGACCGTCGCGCTGCTGATCGCGGTGCGCCGGCCACTCGTACGGCGACTCGTGGCGGTCGTCGGCGTCGCCTCGGTGCTCGGTGCGCTTCCGGTGCGGCTGGTGTTCGCCGGCTGGCCGCCGCCGGGTTGGGTGGTGGTGGTCTGCGCTGTGGGTCAGGGCGACGCCGTGGTGTTGCCGGTCGCCCCCGGTCGGGCGGTGGTGGTGGACGCCGGTCCGGAACCCGGGGCGGTGGACGGTTGCCTGCGCCGGCTCGGCGTACGGGAGGTGCCGCTGCTGGTGATCAGCCACTTTCACGCCGATCACGTGGGAGGAGTGGCCGGGGTGTTCCGGGGGCGGCGGGTCGACGCCGTGCTGGTGCCGTCCTCGACTGACCCGGACAGCGGTCGGGACGTGGTTCGGGCGGCGGCGACTGCCGGACGGGCCGCGTCGTTCACCACGGTGTCCGGGGTCCGCCATCCGATCGGGGACGTCGACCTGCTGGTGCTCGGCCCGCCGTACCCGCTGGCCGGCACGAGGTCCGATCCGAACAACAACTCGTTGGTGCTGCTCGCCACGGTGGCCGGGGTGCGGATCCTGCTTCCCGGAGACGCGGAGACCGAGGAGCAGCACGCGATGGTGGCGCGGGCCACGCCCGGCCAGTTGCGGGCGGACGTGTTGAAGGTCGCCCACCACGGTTCGGCGTACCAGGACGTCGGTTTCCTCGACGCGGTGCGGCCCTCCGTCGCGCTGGTGCCGGTCGGCACCGGCAACACCTACGGACACCCGAGCCCTGGGCTGCTCGCGCGATTGGGCAGGGGCGGCGCTCGGGTGCTGCGTACCGACACCGATGGCGACCTCGCGGCGGTTCGGACGAGCCACGGACTGGGTGTGGCCCGGCGAGGTGTCCCAGTGGGCCGGCGACCCTGAGCCGACGGCGGGGAGGTTCTGATCGACTCCGGGTTGCTGATATCGGGGTATGAGCAGCTGTCCGATACCGCGATATCGCTGATCCCGTGTGGATCAACTCCATGCGGGCGTTCCGGTGTGGCCCAGGTCGCTGTCAGGGCTGAAGATGCGGGTAAATTGCGGATTGCATGGGGAATTGAGATAGATGTCGGGATTTGCGCTGTGTGCGGGCTGCGCCGACCAAGCAGCGAATGAGCAGGCACGATCCCGAGCCGGGCCGTGCGAATATGGGCGGCGTGACCCCCGCCAGCTTCGCCCCCATTCTGCTCGTCCTCGGTGACGAGGAGCTGCTCGCCACGCGCGCGGTCACCGAAGCTGTCGCGAAGGTTCGCGGTGTCGACCCCGAAGCGGACGTCCGCGAATACCAGGCCAGCGCGCTCACCGTCGGCGAGATTGCCGAGATGCTCAGCCCGTCGCTGTTCGGTGGACGGCGGCTGCTGATCCTGCGCTCCGGTCAGGACGCCCGCAAGGATCTGGTCGCCGCACTGCTCGCGTACGCGAAGAACCCCGACCCGGACGTCCAACTGCTGGTGCTGCACCTGGGCGGCGCCAAGGGCAAGGCGTTTGCCGACGGGCTGCGGGCAGCCGGCGCGACCGTCGTTCCGGCGGCCAAGCTCAAGGGGCACCGCGACCGGCTGGCCTTCGTCCGCGACGAGATCCGCCGAGCTGGCGGAAAATGCACCGACGACGCCGCTGAGGCGCTCATCGCGGCTGTCGGCAACGATCTGCGCGAGCTGGCCGCCGCCTGTTCCCAACTGATCGCCGACACGGACGGGCGGATCAGCGCCGATACGGTCTCCCGTTACTACCGCGGCAGGGTCGAGGTGACCGGCTTCACCGTGGCGGACGCCACCATGGTCGGTGACGTGCCGGCGGCGCTGGAGGCACTGCGCTGGGCCCTGCACGTCGGGGTCGACCCGGTGCCCATCGCCGACGCCCTGGCCGACGGGGTACGCACGGTTGCCCGGGTGGCCTCGGCTGGGCGGGGCAACCCGTACCAGCTCGCCAGCAGCCTCGGGATGCCCGCGTGGAAGATCGAGCGGGCGCAGCGGCAGGGGCGTGGTTGGACCCCGGAGGGCCTGGTCCGGGCCATGCAGGTCGCCGCCGAGTGCAACGCGGCCGTCAAGGGCGGCTCCGACGATCGGGCGTACGCCCTGGAGCGTGCGGTCTTCTCCGTCGCCGCGGCCCGGCAGGGCAGCGCCAGGTGACGGGGGCGAACCGCCCGGCCTGGGCCACCATCCCCGTGGACGAGGAGCGTTACCGGCCGCTCTACGCCCGACTCCTCGGCCTGCGGTTCGTCAACCCCGGCGGTGTGCTGTGCTTCCTCTTCTTCGAGGGCACCATCGCTCTGGCGGTGCTGCTCGCCCTCGCCGAGCTGGTCACCTGGTGGGCGGTGCTGGTGCTGCCCGTCGTGGTGGCGGCCATGGTCAAGCTCAACGACATGGTGGCCGCGATCGTGGTCCGTTCCGCCGCGCTCGTGCCCGAGCAGGAACGGGACCGGTTCCGACGGCAGATGGAGCCGGCGGTCGGCCGAGCCCAGGTGGAGTGGATCTCGCACAGCGTCACCGGCGTGGTGATCACCGCGGATTCGGTGCCGCCCGCCCGCCGCTCCGACCCGTCAGACTGAGCCCGACCCGTCAGACCGAGCTGGTCGGTCGGATCGAGCGTCGGCCCGTCCGACTCAGCGCGGCCCGCGGATTGAGCGTCGGCCCGTGAGATTGAGCCGTCTGGTCTGCGGGCACGACACCGGCCTGCGGACACGCGGAAGCCCCGGGCCTGAGCCCGGGGCTTTCCGAATCGGTCTGACGGTTGAGTCGTCAGGCGGCGGAGAGAGCACCCACGCGCTTCGCGATCGCGGACTTGCGGTTCGCGGCCTGGTTGGAGTGGATCACGCCCTTGCTGACGGCCTTGTCCAGCTTGCGAGAGGCGTCCAGCATCAGCGCGGTGGCCTTCTCGACGTCACCGGCCTCGGCAGCCTCGTTGAACTTCCGGACGGCGGTCTTCAGCGACGACTTGACCGACTTGTTGCGCAGCCGGGCCTTCTCGTTCTGCCGGTTGCGCTTGATCTGGGACTTGATGTTCGCCACGCGACAGCCTCGTCTTGATAGCTCGGGTTGGTCAGCTTCTGCGCTGGATGACGAACATGCGTCACCGCTGCGCGAAGAGCCAGGTTACCAGGTCGCCCGGGACGAGCCAAAACGGCTCGGCCTTCGCGCGGACGGACCCGGCCCGTCGACCACCAGATTACGCCCTCGACCGTTACGGCCCCTTACCCCCAGCCCGCGTCGCGCCCAGGCCAGGCCGCGTCGCCGTCAGGCCGCGTCATCGTCAGGCCGCGTCATCGTCAGGCCGCGTCATCGTCAGGCCGCGTCACCGCCAGGCCAGCCCGCCGCCAGGCCGGCCGGCTCACCGCCAGCCCTGGCGGCGGGCCAGCCAGTCGAGTGACTGCTCGCCACTCCAGCGCTGGTGGGCGGGCAGGTGCGGCGAGGCCGTCGGCGGCGCCGCAGCAGCACCGGTGAGGTAGTAGCCGGCCAACGCGGCCAGGGTCGCGTCCAGCGCGTCCGGGGGCGCGCCGACGGTCGTCGGGTGCGTGGCGAAGAGCCGGTCCGCGTCCAGCCCGCTGGCGTACGCGGTGAGCAGCAGGCCGGCCAGGTCGAACCAGGCCGGGCCGGAGCAGACCCACGTCCAGTCGCAGAACCAGGCTCGGCCGTGCGCGTCGATCAGCACGTTGTCGACCCGCAGGTCGCCGTGGATCAGGCTGGTCGCCCCGGCGGCGTACCGGGGGAGGCGGGACTCCAGCGCCACCAGCTCGGCCAGGCGACCCCGCGCCGGAGCGGGCAGTGGTGGGGCCGGCTCGCGCCCGGCGGCGACCTCCTCCCACCAGAGGATGTCCGAGCGGGCCAGGTCCGACAGCTGCGGCAGGCCGAGCGCGGTCAGCTCGACCGGGGGGTCGGCCAGGGCGGCGGCGACCTGCGCGTACCCGGCGAGGGTGGCGTCCAACTCGCCGGGCACCCAGGGCAGACGCGGGGTGTGGCCGTCGACGGCGTCGGTGCAGAGCACGAACCAGCCAGCTTCGGACAGGGTCCACCGGGGGCGGGGCGCCGGCAGGTCGGTCGGCAGCCGATCCAGGATCGCGGCCTCCCGGGCGTACCACTGGACCAGATGCGGTTGCTCGGCGGCGGGTGCCGCCTTCACGAAGGCCCGGCCACCGTCGGCGGTGTGGAGCACTGCGGCGAAGCCGCGGGTGAAGCCCGCACCCGCGACCCGGGCGGTGACCACCGGCGCGCCCAGCCGGTCGGCGACCGCGGCCCGCAGCGCCGCCGGCAGCGTCGGCCACGAGGGGCGCAGGGCACTCGCGTGGTAGGGCACCGGCGGCAGCGGGGGAGGAGACACCACACCATGCTGCCCCGGGGTACGTGCGCGACGCGCGGCGACACTGCCAGACTGCCAAGCCATGAGGACCGAGGACTTCTGGCAGCTGATAGACCAGGCGCGAGCGGGCGGTGGGGGGGAGCCCGGGCCCGTCGCCGCGCGGGCGGTCGCGCTGCTCGCCGAACGCGACCCGGAGGACATCATCGGGTACGCCCGGCACCAGACGAGGGTGCTGGCCGCCTCGCACAAGGTGGACCTGTGGGGTGCGGCGTACCTGATCAACGGCGGCGCTTCCGCCGACGGCTTCGAGCACTTCCGGGGCTGGCTGATGACCCAGGGTCGGGCGGTCTTTGCCCGGGCGGTCGCCGAACCGGACTCGCTGGCCGAGTTGCCCCAGGTGCGGGCGGCCTCGCTCAGCGGCGAGGAGTTCTCCGCCGAGCAGATGCTGTCGGTGCCCTGGGACGCGTACCGAAAGGCCACCGCGACCGAGTTACCGGCGGACCGCGACCCGGTGCGTACGCCGGACCTCAACGACTTCTGGGACTTCGACGACGAGGAGGAGGCCCGCCGACGGCTGCCCCGGCTGGCCGCGCTCTTCGTCGAACCGCCGATGGAGTGAGGGGTCCTCGGGCCGATCCATCGCCCGCGCAGCGGGCGTGCCCCGGCGGCGTGGGAACATAGAGGGGGTCGGCGGCGCGCCGGCCTGTTCACGTCAGCCGACCAGAACGGACCGCTGTGCCACCGAAGCTCGATCCCGGCGCGAACGCCCCTGGTTCCACCGACCCCGGTCGCATCCGGAACTTCGGCATCATCGCCCACATCGACCACGGGAAGTCGACCCTGGCCGACCGGATGTTGCAGCTCACCGGTGTGGTCGACCCCCGGCAGATGCGCGCCCAGTACCTGGACCGGATGGACATCGAGCGCGAGCGCGGCATCACGATCAAGAGCCAGGCCGTTCGCATGCCGTGGACCATCCGTGAGGGTGAGCGGACCGGCGAGCACGCGGTGCTCAACATGATCGACACCCCGGGGCACGTCGACTTCACGTACGAGGTGTCCCGGTCGCTGGCCGCCTGCGAGGGCGCCGTGCTCCTGGTCGACGCCGCGCAGGGCATCGAGGCGCAGACACTGGCCAACCTCTACCTGGCCCTGGAAAACGACCTGCGCATCATCCCGGTGCTCAACAAGATCGACCTGCCGGCCGCCCAGCCGGAGAAGTACGCCGAGGAGCTGGCCCACCTCATCGGTGGCGACCCCGCCGACTGCATCCGCGTCTCCGGCAAGACCGGCGAGGGCGTGCCGTACCTGCTCGACGAGATCGTCCGGCAGTTCATCCCGCCGGTCGGCGACGCGGCGGCGCCCGCCCGGGCGATGATCTTCGATTCGGTGTACGACGTGTACCGCGGCGTCGTCACGTACGTCCGGGTCATCGACGGGCGGATCAGCGCCCGGGACCGGATCAAGATGATGTCCACCGGCGCCGTGCACGAGCTGCTGGAGATCGGCGTCATCTCGCCCGAGATGGTCAAGGCCGAGGCGCTCGGCGTCGGCGAGGTCGGCTACCTGATCACCGGTGTGAAGGACGTCCGGCAGTCCCGGGTCGGTGACACGGTCACCATCAACAGCCGGCCGGCGGCCGAGGCGTTGGGTGGTTACAAGGACCCGAAGCCGATGGTCTACTCCGGCCTCTACCCGATCGACGGGTCCGACTACCCCAACCTGCGTGAGGCTCTGGACAAGCTCAAGCTCAACGACGCCGCCCTGGACTACGAGCCGGAGACCTCCGGCGCGCTCGGCTTCGGCTTCCGTTGCGGCTTCCTCGGCCTGCTCCACCTGGAGATCATCCGGGAGCGGCTGGAGCGCGAGTACAACCTCGACCTGATCTCCACCGCGCCGAACGTCGTCTACCGGGCGATCACGGACGACGGTGAGGAGATCGTCGTGACCAACCCGAGCGAGTACCCCACCGGCAAGATCGCCGAGGTGTACGAGCCGGTCGTGCGGGCCACCGTGTTGACGCCCAACGACTATGTGGGCGCGGTGATGGAGCTCTGCCAGGGCCGGCGCGGCAACCTGCTGGGCATGGACTACCTCTCCGCCGACCGGGTGGAGCTGCGCTACACGCTGCCCCTCGCAGAGATCATCTACGACTTCTTCGACCAGTTGAAGAGCCGTACCAAGGGCTACGCCTCGCTCGACTACGAGCCCACCACCGAGCAGGCGTCCGAGCTGGTGAAGGTGGACATCCTGCTGCACGGCGAGCCGGTGGACGCGTTCAGCGCCATCGTGCACAAGGACAAGGCGTACAACTACGGCGTCACCATCGCCGCCAAGCTCCGTACCCTGATCCCGCGCCAGCAGTTCGAGGTGCCGATCCAGGCGGCCATCGGCAGCCGGGTCATCGCCCGGGAAACCATTCGGGCGATCCGCAAGGACGTGCTCGCCAAGTGCTACGGCGGCGACATCAGCCGTAAGCGCAAGCTGCTGGAGAAGCAGAAGGAGGGCAAGAAGCGGATGAAGATGGTGGGCCGGGTCGAGGTCCCACAGGAAGCCTTCATCGCCGCGCTCTCCTCCGACTCCGGCGACGGCAAGGCGGCCGGGAAGAAGTAGCAGCTCCCGCGGCGGGTCCCGCGGAGCGCCCGGCGTAACCGAAGTCCACAGCCCACCCACTCGACTTCATGGAAATCGCGGTATCCGGGGCTGCTCGACACCCCGCCTTCCTGCAACCCGAGTCGATCAAGAAGCGTCGAGCAAGTCGAGGGTGAGCAGCTGGAGCGCTCCGCTGTCGGCGCCCTGCGTGCGGGCGTGGTCGAGATGTGCGCGCTCTCAGGGGCGCACGCCGCCAGCAGATGTCTTCCGGCGGCGTGCGCCTGCGCCACACCGTTCGCCTGCGCCGCATCGTTGGCTCAGCTCGGCGCTAGATCCACTCGGCTTCCGGGAAGTCGGGGTGTCAAAGGGTCGGCGATACCCCGACTTCCCGAAACGCGAGTGGACCGGCCACCGGCCACCGCCAGCGGCCACCGCCACCGCCACCGCCACCGGCCACCGCCACCGCGCCGGCCACTGGGTTCGGCCACCGGCCCCGGGCGCGCCACCAGCCACCGGCCACTGGGCCCGGCCACCCGGCACCGGCCACTGGGCCCGGCCACCCGGCACCGGCCACCCGGCACCGGACAGTGCCGGGAAGAAAATTTTCTTGCGCTGTCGCGGAGCACCGGGGGTTACCAGATGGGCTCCCACCTGTGTGGATGCGCTCCCACGCGGAACCGACGCAGCTCTGCGCATTGACGTTTGGCGTTGCTGTCTGAGGTGAGTCGGTTTGGATTTTCGTTGGGTCGGGCAATTAGTGGTCACGACAGGAAGCACACGTTGTGTGTCAGACATTCTTTGAAGGAGGGTGGCCGTGGAGCTCACCGTGTGGGGCATCATCACTGCGATCGTTGTTGGTCTCATCGTCGGCGCGCTGGGCCGCCTGGTTGTTCCGGGTCGGCAGAACATGCCGATCTGGCTGCACCTGTTGATCGGTGTGGGTGCGGCTCTGCTGGGCACCGTGCTGGCGCGGGCCATCGGCATCGCGACCGAGACGAGCGGTATCGACTGGGCCGAGCTGCTGGTGCAGGTCGTGGTGGCCGCGATCGCGGTCGCGCTGGTGGCAGGTGTGGGTGGCCGCCGCCGCGTGACCCGGTAACACCGAGCATCACCCCGTACCACTGCTAGATCTTTGATGGGCGCCCGACCGACAGGTCGGGCGCCCATCGGCGTTCCTCCTGTTCGGAGGGTGGTTGGCTCTTCGGATCGTGGCCGGCCGTAGTCCTGGTTCGCCAGCTCGGCCGGTCGAGCCCGCCGTGATCAACTCGGGTTCAGGGATGTCGGGGTGTCCCAGGGCCTCCGATACCCCAGTTTCAAGGATTCCGTGTTGATCAATTGCCCAGCGGCGCCGGTAGGTCGGGGATCGCCGGCTGGTCGCGGACCTCGGCAGGACCGCGTCCGTCGGGCGGTCGGCGGTCGGCGGAACGTGTTCGTGTCTGCCAAATCGTGATCGTTTGGTGGATGGAGTCGGTTTGGATTTTCGTTGGGTCGGGCAATTAGTGGTCACGACAGGAAGCACACGTTGTGTGTCAGACATTCTTTGAAGGAGGGTGGCCGTGGAGCTCACCGTGTGGGGCATCATCACTGCGATCGTTGTTGGTCTCATCGTCGGCGCGCTGGGCCGCCTGGTTGTTCCGGGTCGGCAGAACATGCCGATCTGGCTGCACCTGTTGATCGGTGTGGGTGCGGCTCTGCTGGGCACCGTGCTGGCGCGGGCCATCGGCATCGCGACCGAGACGAGCGGTATCGACTGGGCCGAGCTGCTGGTGCAGGTCGTGGTGGCCGCGATCGCGGTCGCGCTGGTGGCCGGCGTTGGTCGCCGCCGCAGCGTCACCCGATAACGACCCGGCATCACCTGGTCGAACAGCACCACCGGCAAGACGGCAACACTGGAAAGAGCGCCCGGCCTTTGGCCGGGCGCTCTTTCGTGCTGGTACACCCGACTTCGATCCGATGCGGCAGTGCCGATCGTCGGGCCTCTGCGGTACGGTCGCGACGCTTCGGCCAGTCCCGCCCACTGTCGTAAAGGAATTCTCCGTACTAGGGTGCGGCGGAGAAGGTTAGTTCCAGGCGGCGCGAGGGGAGCAGTGGCGTGAACAGGTGGAAGCGGTTGGCCCCGGTCACCGCCATGGTGGCCTCGGCCGCGATGGTGCTGACCGGCTGTGGGGGTTCCGACGACAAGGCGGCCGACGACAGCAAGCTCACGGTCTGGATGATGGGCGAGGGCGGCGACGCGCAGAACACCTTCCTCGACGGGGTCGAGGCCGAGTTCCGCCAGAAGCACCCTGACACCGACGTGGTGGTGCAGTACATTCCCTGGCTCGAGGCGCCCAAGAAGTTCCAGGCCGCGCTCGCCGGTGGCGAGGGACCGGACATCACCGAGCTGGGCAACACCGAGACCCAGGGCTGGGCGGCCCAGGAGGCGCTCGCCGACGTGAGTGGTCGGATGGGCGGCTGGGCCGACGGCAAGGCCCTGCTGCCCGACCTGGTGCGCAACGCGCAGCTCGACGGCAAGCAGTACGGCGTGCCCTGGTACGCGGGTGTGCGCGCTATCTACTACCGCACCGACTGGTTCGCCGAGGCCGGTGTGCAGCCCCCGAAGACCTGGGACGACCTGGTCACCGTGGCGAAGACCGTGCAGGCGAAGAAGAAGGGCACGTACGGCATCGCCCTGCCGGGCAACTCGGAGCTGCCGTTCTACTCCTTCCTCTGGGGCGCCGGTGGCGAGATCGCCAGCAACCAGGGCGGCACCTGGAAGTCCGGCTACACCACGCCGGAGGCGCAGCGGGCGGTCAAGTTCTGGACCGACCTGGTGACAGTGCACAAGGTGGCCCCGCCGGCCGCGGCCGGTTGGAACGAGATCGACGCGCGGACCCAGTTCGCCACCGGCAAGGCGGCGATGGCCTTCGCCGGCAGTTGGCAGCAGGGTGCCATCAAGAAGGACAACCCCGAGATCGAGAAGGTCTGGGGTACGTTCCCGATCCCCGGCCCGGACGGCAAGGCGGCACCCGCTTTCGCCGGCGGTTCGGACGTGGCGATCTGGAAGGACAGCGAGCGCCAGGATCTGGCCTGGGACTACCTGACCGTGCTGCTCAACAAGAAGAACTCGCAGAGCTTCGCGAGCAGCCTCGGCTTCTTCCCGGTCTACCAGGACCTGGTGGCCGGTGACGCGTACGCCAACGACAAGGTGATGGCGGCGTTCGCCACCACCATGCAGAACACCAAGCTCACGCCGCTCACCCCGAAGTGGGTGGAGGTCAGCCGGACCAAGACGGTGACCCAGGCGATGAACAGCTCGGTCATGAAGGGTCAGAAGACGGTCGAGAAGGCTACCGCCGACGCGGCCGGTGAGATGGAAAGCATTCTCAACGCCAAGTGACCACGCTGACAAAGAACCCGGAGACGGCCGCCGCGCGGGAGACCCCCGCGCGGCGGCGTCGCCGGGTTGACCGCCTGCCCTACCTGTTACTCCTGCCCGCACTGGTGATCATCGGGGTGCTGCTGCTCTGGCCGCTCGGCCAGGTGGTGGTGATGTCCTTCTACCGGCTGAACACCGTCCGGCAGTTGCGCGGCGACCGGGAGTGGCCGTGGGTGGGGCTGGGCAACTACGCCGACATCCTCTCCGACCCGTTCTTCCTGACGGTGCTGCGCAACACGGTGCTGTTCGCCGCGGCCAACGTGCTGCTCACCATGGTCCTTGGCACCCTGGTCGGGCTCCTGCTCAACCGGCTCGGCCGCAAGATGGCGACCTTCGTGGCCAGTTGCGTGATGCTCGCCTGGGCCACCCCGGCGCTGACCGGCACCATCGTCTGGAAGTGGATTTTCGACGACACGAGCGGCCTCGTCACGTGGCTGTTCAACGCCCTGCCCGACGGGCTGTCCAACAGCCTCTTCGGCCGTAGCGACTGGACCGGCTACGGCTGGTTCAACTCGCCGCTGCTCTTCTTCGCCATCCTCACCCTGGTGGTGGTCTGGCACTCGTTCCCGTTCATCGCGGTGAGCGTGCTCGCTGGTCTCAAGAGCGTGCCGAGCGAGCTGCACGAGGCCGCCCGGGTGGACGGCGCCAGCCCGTGGCGGGTCTTCTGGAAGATCACGTTTCCGCTGCTGCGGCCGGTCTTCGGGATCCTGATCGTGCTCTCCACCATCTGGGACTTCAAGGTCTTCACCCAGCAGTTCGTGCTGGCCGGCGGCACCCAGGACCGGCCGACGTTCATGCTCGCCATCTACTCGTACGCCGAAGCCTTCTCCCCGCCGCCGAAGTACGGACTCGGCGCGGCCATCGCGGTGATCCTCACGCTGATCCTGCTGATGGTCACCGGCTTCTACGTACGGATGGTGCTCAGGCAGGAGGACGAGTCGTGAAGAAGGTCGCCCTCAACGGCGCCGGGCTGCTGGTCGCGCTCTTCGCGGCGTTCCCGGTCTACTGGATGATCTCCACCTCGCTGAAGCCGAGCAGAGAGATCTTCTCGTCCACTCCGCAGCCGGTGCCGACCCACCCGACGCTGGAGCACTACCGGGAGATCCTGACCGGCAACCTGATCCCCGGGGTGAGCTTCCTCGACTTCTTCCTCAACAGCGCGCTGGTCGCCGTCTCCACAGTGGTGCTCAGTGGGCTGGTGGCCCTGCTGGCCGCGACGGCGGTGGCGCGGTTCCGCTTCAAGCTGCGGACCAGCTTCCTGATCATGCTGCTGGTGGTGCAGATGATCCCACTGGAGGCGCTGGTCATCCCGCTGTTCCTGATGATCCAGCGACTGGGGCTCTACAACACCCTGCCCAGCCTGATCCTCACGTACCTGGGCTTCTCGCTGCCGTTCGCGGTCTGGATGCTTCGTGGTTTCGTCGCCGCGGTGCCCAAGGAACTGGAGGAGGCGGCGGCCATCGACGGGGCGAGCCGGGCCCAGATCTTCCGGCGGGTCCTCTTCCCGCTGGTCGCGCCCGGCCTGGTGGCCACCAGCATCTTCTCCTTCATCACGGCGTGGAACGAGCTGATCTTCGCGTTGACGTTCATCAACGACCAGGAGAGCTACACCCTGCCGGTGGCGATGACCTTCTTCTTCGGCCGCGACGACACCAACTGGGGACCGGTGATGGCGGCGTCGACCCTGTTCACCCTGCCGGTCATCATCTTCTTCCTGCTGGTGCAGCGTCGGATGGTCTCCGGCCTGGTGGCCGGCGCCGTCAAGGGCTGAGCGGTCGGAAGCGCCGCCCGGCGGTCAGTCGGGGGGCGGCTTCGGCAGCCGCTCCATCCGGTTCCAACCGGACCAGCCGCGCTCGCGCATCAGCTCCCGCAGCCGCCGCACCCGCGGGTCGGACTCGACGGCAAGCGCGTCGATCAGGTCGTGCGGAAGATCGTCATTGGCCTCATCGACGTGCAGGACCTCGTTGGCGGCGTACGCCTGCTCTGCCAGGCAGGCCATGATGTCGGCGGCCTCCGCCAGCCGCGGGTCGTCCTCCTCGTCACCGTCGAAGATCTCCGAGAGCACCCGGTAGAGCCGGACGACCTGCGGATCATCGAGGTGGGCGATCTTGCCGGGCATCCACTCGACGATCCGGTCGGGCCAGCGCGCCGCGACCAGGATCCACCCGTCCCGTTCGGCCTCCACCATCCGCTGGGACGCCCCGATGCCCCGGAGTCGGTCGAGATAGGCGGCGACCTCCGGTGGGAGCGCCAGGCTGTCCCCGGCGGTGAGTTGCGCGATGTGTCTGCGGCTGGTCTCCAGCCGTTGGATCTCGTCGCGCAGGTGGCTGTCGATGGTCCGGATCGCTTCGGCGAAGGCTGAGGCGTCGGCTTCGAGCATCCGACTGATCTGCGACAGTGGCACGCCGGCGTCGGCGAGGGTGCGGATCTTGATGAGCGACACGACTGCCGTTGCGCCGTACCGCCGGTAGCCCGAAGCGTCCCGCTCCGGCTCGGGCAGGAGCCCGATCTGGTGATAGTGCCGCACCGCCCGCACCGTGACGCCGGCGTACGCCGCGAGTTGGCCGATCGTCAGCATGCCCTGATCCTGCCCGTAGTCCGTCCAGCTCTGGTGGACACCGGTTCAGGAGATCGTGCGACGGTAGGTGACATTGGCGAACAGGTAGGCGAGGACGAGGATGCCGGTGCACCAGGCGAGGGCGATCCAGATGTCCGTGCCGACCGGCTGTTGGGCGAACAGGTCCCGGATCGCGTTGACGATGGAGGTCACCGGCTGGTGCTCGGCGAAGGCGCGTACCGGGCCGGGCATGGACCCGGTGGGCACGAAGGCCGAGCTGACGAACGGCAGGAAGATGAGCGGATAGGAGAACGCGCTCGCGCCGTCCAGCGTCTTCGCGGTGAGGCCGGGGATCACGGCGATCCAGGTCAGGGCCAGGGTGAACAGGACGAGGATGCCGGCGACCGCGAGCCACCCCGACACGCCCGCCCCCGTACGGAAGCCCATGATCAGGGCGACGCCGATGACGACGACGATCGAGATCAGGTTGGCGACCAGCGAGGTCAGGACGTGCGCCCACAGCACGGCGGAGCGGGCGATCGGCATGGACTGGAACCGTTCGAAAATGCCGCCCTTCAGGTCGAGGAAGAGCCGGAAGGCGGTGTAGGAGATGCCCGAGGCGATCGTGATGATCAGGATGCCGGGCAGCAGGTAGTTGACGTAGGAGTCGGACCCGGTCTCGATCGCGCCGCCGAAGACGTAGACGAACAGCAGCATGAAGGCGATCGGCATGATTGCGGTGGTGATGATGGTGTCCGGGCTGCGGGCGATGTGGCGCAGCGAGCGACCCAGGAGAACGGCGGTGTCGCCGACGAAATGCCTGTTCATCGTTGTTCCTTGCTCGTGCGGGCGCCGACGACGGTGAGGAAGACGTCCTCAAGGCTCGGCTGCTTCTCGACGTACTCGACTTTTGCGGGTGGGAGGAGCTGCTTGAGCTCGTCGAGGGTGCCGTTCACGATGATCCGTCCCTCGTGCAGGATCGCGAGCCGGTCGGCGAGGTGCTCCGCCTCGTCGAGGTACTGAGTGGTGAGCAGCACGGTCGTACCACCCTTGGCGAGTTCCTTGACGGCCTGCCACACCTCGATGCGCGCCTCCGGGTCCAGCCCGGTTGTCGGCTCGTCGAGGAAGATCACCGGTGGGTTCCCGATGAGGCTCATCGCGATGTCCAGCCGGCGGCGCATGCCACCGGAGTACGTCGCCACCCTCCGGGTGCCCGCCTCGGTCAGCGAGAAGCGCCTCAGCAGGTCATCCGCGACCGTGCGCGGCGCTGGACGGTGCCTGAGCCGGGCGACCAGGACGAGGTTCTCCCGCCCGGTGAGGACCTCGTCGACCGCCGCGAACTGCCCGGTGAGACTGATCGACTCGCGCACCTCGGCAGCCTGCGCCGCGACGTCGAAGCCGTTGACCCGGGCGGTCCCCCCGTCGGCCTTGAGCAGCGTGGACAGGATCTTCACCACAGTGGTCTTGCCCGCCCCGTTGGAGCCGAGCAGGGCGAAGATGGAGCCGCGCGCCACGTCGATGTCCACACCGCGCAGCACCTTCAGTTGCTTGAACGACTTCTCCAGGCCCCGCACGTGTATCACCGGCGGCTCGACCTGATCGGTTGTTGGCGGGATGCTCATGGCAGCCAGCATGGAGGGTTGACGCAGCGTCAAGGTCAAGCCCGCACCGCGAATTCACCTAGGCTGACGGTCATGACGGGCAGGGTGGCAGCGGTGAACCTCGGCATCGTGACCGAGGCGCAGTGGGCCGGCGACGCGAGCGGTCGCAGCGGCATCGACAAGCGGCCGGTGGACGGCCCGGTGCAGGTCCGCGTGGACGGGGTGGTCGGTGACTTCATCGGCGAGCGAGCCCACCACGGCGGTCCTGACCAGGCGGTCTACGCCTACGCGGAGGAGGACGCCGCCTGGTGGGCGGCCGAGCTGGGCCGCGCCGTACGACCGGGTGGCTTTGGTGAGAACCTGTCCACCTACGCGGTCGACGTGACCGGCGCGGTGATCGGCGAGCAGTGGCAGGTCGGTTCCGCCCTGCTCCAGGTCACCAAGCCGCGTACGCCCTGCACCACCTTCGCCGGGTTCTGGGGCGTACCGGATCTGATCAAACGCTTCACCGCCCGGGCGCTGCCCGGCGCCTATCTGCGCGTGCTGCGGGAGGGCGAGGTCGGCCCGGGTGACCCGGTCGAGGTGGTGGAGCGGCCCGCGCACGGCGTGACCATCGGCGAGGTGTTCCGGGCGACCAGCCTTGAGCCGGAGCTGCTGCCCCGGCTGCTGGAGGCGGAGGGCCTGCCGGAACCGATCCGGGAGAAGGCACGCCGCCGCCTCGCCTCCCGCGGCTGACCGCGAGCCGCGACGACACGCGGCCCTCCCGTCCAGGTCGGGATAGACGGTCAACAGGAACCGACGGCGGACGGTTGCCCGTATTGTCCCCATCGAGGGCATGCGGCGGGGGACCGGGTGGAGCGCGATGTCGATGGCGACGGACGGCGGTGCTGCTGCGGCGTCACCACCTGATCCGGGTCTGGAGCGTCCGGCGTTCCTGGAACTCTTCTTCGACCTCGTCTACGTCTTCGCGCTGGTCACCCTGGCGACCGTCCTGTCCGAGAACCTCAGCTGGACCGGCCTCGCCAGGACGCTGGTGCTGCTGCTCGGGTTCGCGATGATCTGGGCGCTGACCGTCTGGTCGGCGGACAGCGTCGACCTGACCCGCCCGGCTGGGCAGGGGCAGTTCATCTGGGTGGCGGCCGCCAGCCTGCTGTTGGCTGCGCTCGCGCCCGACGCGTACGACGATCACGCGCTGCCCTTCGCGATCACGTACGTGGTCATCCACCTCAGCGCCTCGGCCTACTACGTCCTGGTCGTCTCGATCAGGAAACCGCCGCGTCGCAGCATCCGGATCCAGGTCTGGGAGGCCATCGCCGGCGTCGGCTGGATCGGCGGGGCGCTCGTCGGCGGTTCGGGACAGTTGGCGATCTGGGCGCTCGCGGTCGTCGTCGAGTATGTCGCAGCCGTGTTCGGCTGGCCGGTGCCGCGGATCGGTCGCTCACGACCGCGCGACTGGCGACTGGTCGGCGCGCGGGTGGCTGAGCGGTACCGGCAGTTCGTCATCGTCGCGCTCGGTGTCTCGATCTTCGTGACCGGAACGACCTTCAGCATGAGCGAGTACACGCTGGTGCGAGGGTGGGCACTGCTCGTGGTGTTCACCACCGTCGTGTTGATGTGGCGGATCTACACCTACCGCGCCGGTGAGCTGCTGACCGACGCGATCACCCGGTCGACCAACCCGGCGCTGCTCACTCAGTCCGCGGCGGCCACCCATCTGGTCATGGTGGCCGGAATCGTCGGCGCGGCGGTCACCAGTCACCTCGTGGTGGGCCGCCCGTTGGGCGAGACCCCGCCCTCGTGGGCCGCGGTGATCCTCGGCGGCCCCGCGTTGTACCTGGTCGGCCGGGGCGTCCTCGACTTCACCGTGTTCGGGCGGATCTCGCGGTCCCGGCTGGCCGGGCTCGTGCTTCTGGCGTGCGTGGCGCCAACCGCGCCCCTGCTGCCGCCGGTCCTGGTCGCGCTGCTCGCCATGGCGGTGCTGCTCCTGATCGCCGTGGCGAACCTGGTGAGCACCCGACTACACGCACGTACGCCGGCACCGCCGATGCTGCGGTGACTCGGCACGGGCGGCCAAGGCCGGGCGACCGCTCAGAGTGACGGCGCGGCCGCCGGGGCCCGGCGGCGGTCACGCGCGGCCAGCCCTTCCCCGACCAGTGTGAGCAGCAGGACCAGGTTCGCCAGCACCAGGGCGGCCAGGGGCGGGAGCAGGAACGTGGCGGGTGCCATCAGGGCGCCCAGCACCACGATCGCCAGCACCCGGGACCAGAGCATCCGGCCGGTCACCACGGCATCGAACAGGACGCTGCCGAGCAGGAAAAGGGCCGGCCCGCCGAGGATGGCGGCCATCAGCTCGACCGGGGCGCGACCGGACGGCTGATCAATGACCGTCAGGGTGCTGGCCGAGACCACCACCACCCCGGCCACCATCACCAGATGGCTGTACGAGGTGGAGGTGCCCGGGCGCACCCGTTCCACCGTCGCGACGCTCGGTGGGGCCAGGATCCGCTGGACCCGCTGGAAGTAGAGCTGGAACAGGAGCACCGCGCTGACGAACGCGACCGCGCTGGTGGCCACCTGGCCGGCCGTGAACCCGCTGCCGGCCAGTCCCATGCCGATGCTCAGGATCAACTCGCCGAGCGCAACGATGAAGATCGCCCGGTGCCGTTCGGAGAGATGCACCCCGGTGAAGATCTGGCTGGCGAGTTCGGTGCGCCCCAGCCTCGGCGTCGGCCAGCCGAACCGGGCCGAACCGAGGTCGACCGCCACCGCGAGCGACCAGAGCACCAGCCGAGCCGTCTCGTCCACGAACACTCCGGCCACCCACGGCGCCACTGTGACGCCGAACCAGAAGAAGACCCGGATGCTCCTGGCCTGGATCGGGCGGTTCACCCGGGTGCCGGGGATCAGGACGGCGTCACGGACCAGGTGGATGCCGAAGTACGCCCCGACGAAGAGCCACCCGTAGCGGCCGAAGGCGTACGGGGTGGCGATCGCCATCAGCAGGGTGCCGAGCATGACCAGCAGGACGGTCGCCTGGATGATCGGCAGTCGGGGGTTGAACAGGTCGGTGAGCCACGCGGTCAGCACCCAGACCCACCAGGCGGCCAGCAGGAGTACGGCGGTCTGCAGCGCACCCCGGATGGTGAGGTCGGCGGCCAGGCTGGCGGCGAGCCGGGAGAACATGAAGATGTAGACCAGGTCGAAGAAGAGCTCCAGGAAGGTCGGGTATTCCGGCTCGCCCCGGCGGCGGAGGATCCGGGGAAGCGGAGCGGACGTCACTGCGACTGCCTCCTGTGCCACCCCGCGCCCTGGGGTGGGGGCACCGCGCCCCGACCTGCGCACCCGTCACGCTACCGACAGTGCGGCCTGCGGTGGTCGGGAACGGGGCCGGCCCGAGCGGTCGTGTCCGTAGACACGAAAACGGCCCTCTGCCACCGCTGGGCGATGGCAGAGGGCCGTTCTGCGAGCGGTGGGTCAGCGGAGCCAGGGGATGTTGCGGTCGAGCAGACCGCGCTCCTTGAGCTCCTTGCGCAGCGGGATCTCGTCGTCGACGTACCCGTCCCAGTTGATGCCCCAGTAGTTGGCGGTGTGGGTGCCCTCGCCGATCAGCTGGCGCTGCACGGGGGTGCGGTTGCGGTACCACTCGCCGTTCACGTCGGGGTGCAGCTCGTCCAGCGGACGGATCCACCGGTAGGTGTAGCCGACGAAGAGCATCTTGCGGGTGACGGTCGACAGGTTCGTCGACCGCGAGTGCCACTGCCGACGGTCGAAGATGAAGGCGTCGCCCGGGTTGGCGGTGATCTCCACCGTGCCCTCCGGGTCGGGGTTCTGCACGGTGAGGTCCGCCGGCCGGGGCAGCGAGTTCTTCAGGTGGCTGCCCGGGATGACCTTGGTGGCGCCGCGGCCGGTCTCGGAGAGGTCCGATAGCACGTACGCGACCTTCAGCGAGAACATCGGCCGGGGCAGGTTCGGGTCCATCGTCTCCGGGTCGGAGTTCTGCCGGTACCCGTCCTGGTGCCAACCCCAGTACGGCTTCTCCGGCTCGGCGGCCGGCGGGGTGACGTCCAGGTGGTTGTGGTGCGTGTAGATGTTCCAGCCGGCCAGCCCCCACATGTACGGGAAGGCGATCGGGTGGGTCAGCAGCTCGCCGAAGAGCTCGTCGCGCTCCAGGAAGCCCAGCAGGTGCAGGGTGCCGTCCTTCTTGGTGGTGCCCTTCGCCTGCTCCTCCGCGTAGACGCGGTCGACCGCCGCCTCCAGCGCCGCCCGGTGGTCCTCCGTCAGGACGTTGCGCAGCAGGAGGAAGCCCTGCTCGTGGAACTCCTTGCGGTCAGTGTCGCTGATCGGTTCGTAACCGGTCCGGTCGCCGTAATCGAACACCGCGTCGTACCCCTCCCCATGAGGTGAAACCTTTTCTGGCACAGGCCGCCGATCGTAACGCGACGGATCTGGCCCCGGGGACGGCGTGTGGGGCTGGTGGGCCACAGGGGGACCCCGTGCAGCGAGAGGACTGCGCAGAGTGATTTGACCGTGATCAATAGAGGTGTTTGCGGAGACTTGTCCGATTGTGCGGTGACTGCCGGTTAAGAGATCCGGGTCGGTCAACCCTCGTTGAACACCTCGGCCACCACCTGACCGGCGGGGCTCTGCTCGCCGTCCGCCCGGCCCCAGGTGCCGGCCCGGGCGGTCCACTCCAGGTCGCCGAAACGGACGCGCTTCACGCCGTGGTCCTGGGCGTGGGAAACCAGCCAGTGCGCGTACCGCCAGCCGTCGCGCTGGTCGTCCGGCGTCACCGCCAACCCGGTGGGGTCGGTCGGGTCGGTGCCCTTCAGCCCCCAGTCCAGCACCAGGTTGCGGGTCAGCTGCGTGGCCGCCGCCGCGCCGTGCATCGCCGGGGTACGCCCGACGGTGCAGGCGACCGCGCCGGTCGCGTCGCCCATCAGCGCCCGGCTGAGCACCTCGGAGTCGTCGGCCCACTTCTGGTAGGCCTCCGGGAAGGCCGAGCGCTGCACCCGCTGGGCGGCGTCGGTGACGCGCATCTTCTCCCAGCCGCGCACCTTCTTGAGCGCCGCGTAGAACCGGTTGGCCGCGTAGCGCGGGTCGCGGATCTGGGCCGGGGTGCCCCAGCCCTGGCTCGGCCGCTGCTGGAACAGGCCGACCGAGTCCCGGTCGCCGTCGGCGAGGTTGCGCAGCCCGGACTCCTGGTACGCGGTGGCCAGCGCGACCACCACGGCCCGCTCGGACATCCCGCGCTGTGCCCCGATGGCTGCGATGGTCGCCGCGTTGGCCATCTGGTCGGCGTCGAGCGCGACCCGACCGTCGGCCTGCACGGTGCACTTCCGGGCCGCCAGCGGCAACTGGAGGCGGTCACCGACCTGCCGTACGACGAGCCAGATCGCGATCACGGCGACGAGGATGAGCACTACTCCACCCGCCACGGTTGCCCGAGTTCGCACCCACACCCCCAGATCGACAGTCTGACAAGCGTACGTCCCCCACGGGCCCCTCCGGGTCGTCCGCGCGGTTCCAGGCCGGCTCTGCCGACCCGTTCCGATCGCGGCATTCCCGCTCCGGCCGCGCTCTCACCTGCCCGTATGGCCCTGAGGTCCACCCTGCTCCGGCGAGAATCGAGCCATCCGGCGCCAGGGCCCGCTGGCGGATCGTGGGCACCGCGTGTGCCGCCAGTCTGACCTGTCGTGCGTGTCACCGCCCCGACGGTGCCCGGAATGGTCGGAAGGTCGAGGCGCTTACTCCCGATTGACATGTCAATTGCTGGCCCGCCCGGTCGTTCACGCAGGTGGCCGGGGGTAGCCACGGAGCAAGGAGGAGTTCCATGGGAACGCTCGACGGCAAGATCGTGCTCGTGACCGGCACCGGCGGCGGTCTGGGGCGCGTCGCCGCGCAGATCTTCGCGCGGGAGGGCGCAAAGGTCGTCGGGGCCGACATCCAGGTCGCCGGAAACGACGAGACGGTCGAACTCGTTCGGAGCGCCGGCGGCGAGATGACCGGCATCGCGCCGGTCGACCTCACCGACCCGGAGCAGGTGCGGAAGTTCGTCGAGGACGCCGCCGCGACCTACGGCGGGCTCGACGTGGTCTACAACAACGCGGCGGCGCTCCGCTTCGGCCCGATGCCGGACTTCTCCGTGGAGGCTTGGCGCTACACCATCACCGGCGAACTCGACATTCCGTACTTCGTGTCCAAGTTCGCCTGGCCCCACCTGGTCCGGCGTGGTGGTGGCGTCATCATCAACGCCGCCTCCATGGCCGGCATGATCGCCGGTCACGTCCCCCCGATGGTCGGCCACACCGCCGCCAACGCCGGCGTCATCGGCCTGACCCGACAACTCGCGCTCGAAGGCGCGCCGCACGGAATCCGCGCGGTGGCGGTCAGCCCGGGGCCGATCGTCAGCCCCGCAAGTGAGCGCGACCTGGGTGACAACCAGGCGGCTCGGGACGCCATCACCGGCAAGACGCTCCTCAAGCGGTTCGCTCAACCGGAGGAGGTCGCCGAACTGGTGGTGTTCCTGGCCTCTGACCGGGCGTCGTACATCACCGGGGCGAACTACCCGGTCGACGGCGGCGCGACCGCCTGGTGACCGGACCGAATGGCCCGGGGACGCCACATCAAGCAGGCGGCGTCCCCGGCAACCCCGGTCCCACCCGACGTGATCACCGGCAACCCCGGTCCCACCCGGCATGATCACCGGCGCCCCCGGTCCTACCCGGCATGATCACCGGAACCACCGTCCAGAGCGGCCACCCATCGAGTTAATCGTTTTTCCCGAAAGGCCATGATCCCCTCGCGCCCCTCGTCGGAGAGGAAGTAGCCGGTCGAGAGGGCGGACAGCCGGGCCAGGTCACCGCGCAGCTCGGCGGTGCCCGGCCGGCGCAGCAGCTCCTTCGCCCCGGCCAGCGCGCCCGGCGCTCCGCGCACCAGCGAGTCGCAGTAGCGCCGAACCGCGTCGTCCAGCCCGTCCGCCGGGACCGAGGCCGTGACCAGGCCGATCTCGGCGGCCCGTCGGCCGTCGAAGGTGTCCCCGGTCAGGTAGAGCTCGGCGGCGGCGCGCGGGTGCAGCCGGGGCAGCACGGTCGCCGAGATCACCGCCGGGATCACCCCGATCCGCACCTCGGTGAACGCGAACGTCGCCTCGTCGGCGCAGATCGCCAGGTCGGCGGCGGCGATCAGGCCCAGCCCGCCGGCCCGCGCCGGCCCGCCCACCCGGGCCAGCACCGGCTTCGGGCAATCCCAGATCGCCGCGAGCACGTCACCCAGCATCGCGGCGGGCACCGTGCCGCTGGCGTACGCCGCGGCCGTCTCCTTCAGGTCGGCGCCCGAGCAGAAGACCGGGCCGGTGTGGTCGAGCACTATCGCTCGAACCGTCTCGTCGGCGACCGCGTCGCCCAACCCCGCCAGCAGCTGGGTCATGAGGCCGGTGGAGAGCGCGTTGCGGTTGTGCGGGCTGTCCAGGGTGAGCGTGGTCACCCCGCGGGCCGTGGCGACCCGCACGAGGACGTCGGGAGAGGTCATGCCGGGCACACTAGTGGCCATGCCCGGCGTCCTTCCAGATGGTGAGACCGTCCCCGTCGACGGATCGCTGCCCGCCACCGCCACCACGGCGGTCGGCGCGCGCGGCTTCGGCGTGTACGTCCACGTGCCGTTCTGCGCCAGCCGCTGCGGCTACTGCGACTTCAACACCTACACGGCGTCCGAGTTGGGCGGCGGTGCGAGCCGCGAGGGGTACGCCGACACCGTCCTGGCCGAGCTCGCGCTCGCCGCCCGGGTGCTGGGCGACAGCCCGCCGCCCCGGGTCGACACCGTCTTCGTGGGCGGTGGAACGCCCACCCTGCTCCCCGCCGACGACCTGGCCCGCATCCTCGACGGCATCGACCGCACCTGGGGGCTGGCCGCCGACGCCGAGGTGACCACCGAGGCCAACCCCGAATCGGTCACCCCGGAATCGTTGAAGCTGCTGCGGGCCGCCGGCTACACCCGGATTTCGCTGGGCATGCAGTCGGCCTCCCCGGGAGTGCTGGCGATCCTGGACCGCAAACACAGCGCCGGCCGGGCCACCGCCGCCGCCCTGGAGGCACGCGACGCCGGGTTCGAGCACGTCAACCTGGACCTGATCTACGGCACCCCGGGGGAGCGCACCGAGGACTTCGCCGCTTCGCTGGAGCAGGTCGTCGCCGCCGGGGTGGACCACGTCAGCGCGTACGCCCTGATCGTCGAGGACGGCACCCGGCTCGCCGCCCGGATGCGGCGCGGCGAACTGGCGTACCCCAGTGACGACGTGGCCGCGGACCGCTACCTGGCCGCGGAGGCCGCGCTCGACGCGGCCGGGCTCTCCTGGTACGAGGTCTCCAACTGGGCGCGCACCGACGACGCCCGCTGCCGGCACAACCTGCTCTACTGGACCGGGGCGGACTGGTGGGGGCTGGGGCCGGGGGCGCACAGCCACGTCGGCGGGGTGCGCTGGTGGAACGTCAAACACCCCACTGCGTACGCCCAGCGGTTGGCGGCGGGCGCGTCGCCCGGCCTGGCCCGCGAGGTGCTCACCGGCGACGAGGCGCACATGGAGGACGTGATGCTCCGACTGCGCCTCGCCAGCGGCCTCCCGTTGGCGGTGCTCGACGCCACCGGCCGGGCGGGCGCCGAGCGGGCCCTGGCCGACGGCCTGCTGGCCGCCGAGGAGTACGCGGCCGGCCGGGCGGTGCTCACCCTGCGCGGGCGGCTGCTCGCCGACGCGGTAGTGCGTGACCTGCTGCCCTGAGTGGGCGGGCCGGCCGGGGGAGCGGCCGACCCGGCATCACTTGATGAAGTTCGCGGAGAGCGGGTAGCGGTAGAGCTGCCCCTCGTTGGCCTTGATTCCGGCGATGATGCCGAACACGAGACCGAGGATGACGGCTGCGCCGACCCCGATGAAGCCGATCAGGATGCAGGTCAACACCCAGCCGACCAGGCCGACGATCGACCAGATGAGCTGGAAGTTGAGCGCCGCCACGGCGTGCGCCCGCACCGTCGGGGACTGGCTGCCACGTGCCAGCATCGCCACCAGCGGGGCGATCCAGCCGAGCACACCGCCGCTGACGATCATGCCGACGGCGCCGCCGAAGTGGGCGATCAGCGCCCAGGTCTTGTCCTCGTTGTTGGCGAAGCCGCCAGGGCCGCCGTAGGCGCCGCCGGTCGGGTAGCCGCCACCGGGCGGGGGATAGCCGCCGGGCGGGGGATAGCCACCAGCCGGAGGGTAGCCGCCTGACGGCGGTTGGTCACCGGTGGGCGGCGGATAGCCACCGGGCGGGGGATAGCCGCCCGGGCCGGGTGCCCCGGACAGTGGTGCGGTGGGCGGCTCCGGCGGGTAGTTACCGGGGTCACCCGCGCCGGGAGGGCGAGGAGGTTCAGTCATGGATGCCACCGTAGGGGCACGTGGCAACGCGGCACCAGCGCGACACCGCCCGGCGGTGAGGGTCGATCGGCCCGGCGGGGTGGCGCGGGCCGCGCCGACGGGCAGCCGTTGATCATCGCGCTGGCGGGCGCGCCGACGTAGACTGGCACTCGTTACAGTCGAGTGCCAGGACGGCCCGGCCGGCCGAGGACGCCGGCGGCCGACGTGCGACAGGAGGTGCGGAGGATGGGTCTCGACGACCGGAAACTCGCCGTGCTCCGCGCCATCGTCGAAGACTACGTCTCCACCCAGGAGCCGGTCGGCAGCAAGGCGCTGGTCGAGCGGCACCAGCTCGGGGTCTCCCCGGCCACGGTCCGCAACGACATGGCCGTGCTGGAGGAGGAGGGCTACATCCGGCAGCCGCACACGAGTGCCGGCCGGGTGCCCACCGACCGCGGCTACCGACTCTTCGTCGACAGGTTGTCCCGGGTCAAGCCGCTCAGCCCGGCCGAACGCCGGGCCATCGAGCGCTTCCTGGTCGGCGCGGTCGACCTCGACGACGTGGTGCACCGCACCGTGCGCCTGCTCGCCCAGCTCACCCGGCAGGTCGCCGTCGTGCAGTACCCGAGCCTGGCCCGCTCCTCGGTGCGTCACCTGGAGCTGGTGCCGATCTCCACCACCCGACTGATGGTCGTCATGATCGCGGACACCGGGCGGGTGGAGCAGCGTCTGGTGGAGCTGCCCGGTCCGGTGCCCGCCGACGACGTCACCGACCTGCGCCGACTGGTCAACGAGAAGCTCGCCGGCGCCCGGCTGTCCGACACGCCACCGCTGGTGCAGGCGCTGGTCGAGGAGTCGTCGCCCAAGCTGCGTCCGGCCATGACCACGCTCGCCACTGTGCTGCTGGAGACCCTGGTCGAGCGGCACGAGGAACGCATCGCCCTGGCCGGCACCGCCAACCTCACCCGGGGTGGCCTGCTCGACTTCCAGGGTTCCCTGCGACCGATCCTCGAGGCGCTGGAGGAGGAGGTCGTCCTGCTCAAGCTCATCGGCGAGACCGAGCCGAGCACGACCCGGGTGCTGATCGGCGACGAGAACGAGTTCGACAACCTGCGGGCCGCCTCCGTGGTCAGCACCGGCTACGGCCCGGGCGCCACGATCGTCGGCGGCCTGGGGGTGCTGGGGCCCACTCGGATGGACTACCCCGGCAACATCGCCACGGTTCGCGCCGTGGCACGCTACGTGGGCGAGTTGCTGGCCCAGAACTGATTGGTCAGGGCCGATGCGGCCGGCTGCGGCCGCCGACCGGCACAACGCGAGACGAACATGAGGACACGGAACGCAGTGGCCAGGGACTACTACGGCATTCTCGGTGTGAGCCGGGAAGCCTCCGATGACGAGATCAAGCGCGCCTACCGCAAGCTGGCGCGCCAGTTCCACCCGGACGTCAATCCGGACCCGGAGGCTCAGGAGAAGTTCAAGGACATCAACGCCGCGTACGAGGTCCTCTCGGACGACCGGAAGCGGCAAATCGTCGACCTGGGTGGCGACCCGCTCGCCCCGGGCGGCGGCGGTGCCGGAGGCCCCGGAGGTCCTGGTGGTGCCGGCCCGTTCGTCGGTTTCCAGGACATCATGGACGCGTTCTTCGGCGGTGCCGCGGGCGGCGCCCGTGGTCCGCGTCCGCGTACCCGGCCGGGCGCCGACGCGATCCTGCGCCTCGAACTGGACCTGCACGAGACGGCGTTCGGCGTCGAGGCCCCGATCACCGTCGACACCGCAGTGCTGTGCACCACCTGCTCCGGCGCCGGCACGGCGGCCGGCACCCACCTGGCGACCTGTGAGGCGTGTGCCGGGCGGGGCGAGGTGCAGTCGGTGCAGCGCACCTTCCTCGGCCAGGTGGTCTCCGCCCGGCCGTGCACCGTGTGCCAGGGCTACGGCACGACCATCCCGCACCCCTGCCCCACCTGCGCCGGCGACGGCCGGGTGCGCACCCGCCGCTCGCTGACCGTCAAGATCCCGGCCGGCGTCGAGGACGGCATGCGGATCCGGCTCGCCCAGCAGGGTGAGGTCGGCCCGGGTGGCGGCACCGCCGGCGACCTCTACGTGGAGATCCACGAGCGGCCGCACGACGTCTACTCCCGCAAGGGCGACGACCTGCACTGCCGGGTCACCGTGCCGATGACCGCGGCGGCACTGGGCACCCGGCTCACCATCAAGACCCTGGACAGCGAGGAGACGGTCGACGTCAAGGCCGGCACCCAGCCGGCCAGCACGCTGCGGCTGCGCGCCCGGGGGGTGCCGCACCTGCGCGGCACCGGCCGAGGCGACCTCTACGTGCACCTGGACGTGCGGACGCCGACCAAGCTCGACCCCGACCAGGAAAAGATGCTGCGCGACTTCGCCAAGACCCGCGGTGAGGAGGTCGCCGAGTTGTCCAAGCAGGGCGGCTTCTTCTCCCGGATGCGCGACGCGTTCAACGGGCACGCCTGAGGTGTCCGCGCCGCTGTTCCTGGTCGAGGCGCTGCCCACCGGCGACGCGCTGACCCTGGACGGCCCCGAGGGGCACCACGCCGCCACAGTGCAGCGGCTGCGCGTCGGCGAGGAGCTGCTGCTCGCCGACGGCCGGGGTGGCACGGCCGCCGCCGTGGTCACCGTCGTCGGCCGGGGCACCCTGGAGGTCACCATCACCTCCCGGGGGTACGCGGACGCGCCCGTACCCCGGATCGTCACCGTGCAGGGCATCGCGAAGGGCGACCGGGGCGAGTTGGCCGTGCAGGCGATGACCGAGGTCGGCGTCGACGAGATCGTGCCCTGGGCGGCGTCGCGCTCGGTGGCCCAGTGGCGGGGTGACCGGGGCGTACGGGCCAGGGAGAAGTGGGTGGCGACCGCCCGGGAGGCGGCCAAGCAGGCCCGCCGGCCGTGGCTGCCGGTGGTGGCCGGTGCGCCGGACGAGTCGACAGCCACTGTGGCCCGCCGGATCGCCGGTGCCGCCGCCGGGTTCGTGCTGCACGAGGAGGCCGACGAGCGGCTCACCACCGCCGAGCTGCCGGCCACCGGTGAGATCGTCCTGGTGGTCGGCCCCGAGGGTGGCATCGCCCCGGCCGAGCTGACCGCATTCCGTGAGGCCGGCGGCCGGCCGGTGCGGCTCGGGCCGGCGGTGCTGCGTACGTCGACCGCCGGAGTGGCGGCGCTCAGCGTGCTCGCCACCCGCCTCGGCCGCTGGTAGCCCGTCGGCTGCTGGCTTGTTTACGGGCGGGGGAACACCGGCACCACCTCTTCCTCCGGCGTCAGGTCCAGCCCGGCCGGCCCGATGATCTGTGGGTCGGGCGTGCCGACCACCTCGGGGTCCTTGCCGGCGTAGTCGAAGCGGTGCAGCACGTGGCGCATCGCCTCCAGCCGGGCCCGCTTCTTGTCGTTGCTCTTCACCACCGTCCACGGCGCGTCGGCGGTGTCGGTCCAGAAGAACATCGCCTCCTTGGCCTCCGTGTACTCGTCCCACCGGTCCAGCGACGCGATGTCCATCGGGGACAGCTTCCACTGCCGGACCGGGTCGACCTGGCGGATCGCGAACCGGGTGCGCTGCTCGTTCTGCGAGACGGAGAACCAGAACTTGACCAGCCGGATGCCCGAGCGCACCAGCATCCGCTCCAGCTCCGGGGCCTGACGCAGGAACTCCAGGTATTCCTTGCGGGAGCAGAAGCCCATCACCCGCTCGACGCCGGCCCTGTTGTACCAGGAACGGTCGAACAGCACGATCTCACCGGCCGCCGGCAGGTGCGCCATCCACCGCTGGAAGTACCACTGGCCGGCCTCCCGCTCGTCCGGCTTGGCGAGCGCCACCACCGACGCCCCACGCGGGTTGAGGTGTTCCATGAAACGTTTGATGGTGCCGCCCTTGCCGGCCGCGTCCCGGCCCTCGAAGACGATCACCAGGCGCTCGCCGGACTCCTTGATCCAGTCCTGGAGTTTGAGCAGCTCGATCTGGAGCAGCCGCTTGTCGCGGTCGTACTCGTCGCGGTCCATCCGTTCGTCGTACGGGTAGTCCTCCCGCCAGGTCTCGACGGGCGTCCCGTCGGGTCGGAGCAGGACGGGGTCGTCGTCGTGGCCATCGGCCACCTGGTAGTCGGCGGTGAGATCCAGCAGCGCGGAGTCGGCCATGTCGCAGAGACTTACCCGCCCTCGTGCCGCGAACCACCCCCTGGCCGGGTGATGTGGGCAGCTGTTCCGCCGTCAGCTGCGCAGGTAGGAGGCGCCGTTGAGGTCGACGATCGTGCCGGAGGCCCACTCGGCCTGCGGCGAGGCCAGCCAGTGCACCGCGGCCGCGATCTCCTCCGGCTCGGCCACCCGGTCGAACGGGCTCTGCGCCCGGATCGCCGCGCCGTGCTCGCCGCGCAGGTGCTCGGTGGTCATGTCGGTCGCCACGAAACCCGGCGCGACGGTGGCGACAGTGATGCCGTACGGCGCGAGCGCCACGGCGAGCGACTGACCCAGCGCGTTCAGACCCGCCTTGCTGGCGCCGTACGCGGGCTGGTCCGGCTCGCCCCGGAACGCGCCACGGGACGAGACGTTGACGATCCGCCCACCGCGTTCGCGCATGTGCTGGGCGGCGCACCAGGTGACGTTGCCGGCTCCGGTGAGGTTGGTTTCCACCACCCGCCGCCAGCGCTGCTGCCACTGCTCGTAGGAGGTGCCGAAGATCGGGTGCGGCTCGTCCCGGTCGCCGTACGTTCCGGCGTTGTTGACCAGCACGTCCAACCCGCCGAGCAGCTCGGCGGCCCCGTCGACCATGGCCCGGACGGCGTCCGGGTCGGTGAGGTCCGCGCGGACCACCACGTGCCCGGTGCCGGGCAACTGCGCGCGCAGCTGTTCGGCCGCGTCGGCCGAGTCGCGGTGGTGGATCGCCACCCGGTCGCCACCGACCGCGAACGCCGTCGCCACCGCACGGCCGATGCCGCGCGAGGCCCCCGTCACGAGTACCGCCCGATCCGTCATGCCGGCCATCCTGCCTCAGCCGGTCTCTCCTGCGAACAGGCCGGCGGCGCATGCTGCGCCGGGGCGCCCCCGGCCCGTTAGTCCTTACACTGCCCCGATGGGATCCGACTGCCTGTTCTGCCGCATCGTCGCCGGGGAGATCCCGGCCACCGTGGTCCGGGAGACCGACACCACGCTCGCCTTCCGCGACATCGACCCGAAGGCGCCGGTGCACGTCCTGGTCATTCCGAAAGAGCACTACGCCGACGTCGCCACGCTCGCCCAGGGTGACCCTGCGCTGGCCGCCGACGTGCTGGCGACGTCCGCCTCGGTGGCGGAGGACGAGGGCCTGCTCGGCGACGGCTTCCGGTTGATGTTCAACACCGGCGCGTACGGCGGTCAGGAGGTGTTCCACGTGCACGCACATCTGCTCGGTGGCGCGCCGCTCGGCCCGATGCTCGCCCGGGACCTGGCGTGAGCGCAGGTCCGGCGCCGGACAGCCGGGTGGATGAGCGCCTGGGTCGGTTGGTCCGGCGGGTGCAGGCCGACGCCCGGGTGCCGGCGGTGTCGGCGGCGCTGCACCGGGCCGACCGCCCGCTCTGGAGCTGCACCGTCGGCGAGACCGGCACCGACAGCCCGCTGGGGCCGGACACCCAGTTCCGGATCGGCTCGGTCACCAAGACCTTCACCGCGGCCCTCACCCTCCAGTGTCGCGACGACGGGCTGCTGGACCTGGACGACCCGGTGGGCCGGCACCTGGACCTTCCCGCACATGGCGAGCTGACCGTGCGCCGGCTGCTGTCGCACACCGCCGGTCTGCAACGCGAGCCGTTCGGCGACGTCTGGGACAGCCTGCGCGCACCGGACGCCGACCAGTTGGTGGCAGAGCTGGACCGGGCCGAGCGGGTGCTGCCGACCGGACGGCGGTTCCACTACTCCAACCTGGGCCTGGCCGTGCTCGGTCAACTGGTCGCCCGGCTGCGCGGCGAGAGCTGGGCACAGGTGCTCACCGAGCGGATCCTCACGCCGCTGGGGCTGACCGACACCACGGTGATCCCTCGGCCGACGGCGGCCACCGGCTTCCTGGTCGACGCGTACTCCGACGAGGCGCACCCGGAGCCGCCGACCGACTTCGGCGCGGTCGGCCCGGCCGCCCAGCTCTGGAGCACCGCGACCGACATGGCGCGCTGGGCCGCGTTCCTGGCCGACCCGGCGGCACTGGACCCGACCGGCACGGTGCTCGCCCCCGCCACCCTGGACGAGATGCGCTGGCCGCTGACCACCACCGACGAGACGCTCTGGGGCGCGGGCTTCGGGCTCGGCCTGATCCTCGTCCCGCAGGGGGAGCGGGTGATGCACGTGGGGCACCACGGGGCGATGCCCGGTTTCCTCGCCGGGGTGTACGGCCGTCGGGGCGGCGACGGCACGGCCGGCGCGATGGGTGCCGCGGTGCTCGGCTCGTCCGGCACGGCGGCCGAACTGTTCGACCTGCCGCACCGGCTGCTCGCCGCGGCGGTCGAGCACGACCCGGCCGAGATCGAGCCATGGCGACCGGGGGCACCCGCCCCGGCGGCCCTGCGGGGCGTGCTCGGTCGCTGGTGGGGGGAGGGTTTCGAGTACGTGTTCTCCTGGCGCGACGGTGCCCTGCGGGCGAGCGGGGCCGGTGACGCCGCCGGACGCCCGCCGGCGATCTTCACGCCCCTGCCGGACCAGCCGGACGTGTTCCGCACCGCCTCCGGTCGGGAGGCCGGTGAGCTGCTGCGGCTGACCCGGGACGAGGCCGGGGCGGTGGTCCGGATGCACTGGGCGACGTACCGGTTCACCCGCCACCAGGAGACCTTCGAGGGGTACGACTTCCGGGCCGGCAGTTGATCGCGGCCAGCGGAAATGGGCGCGATGCGGCCCGCGTTGAACGGATACGATGGGTGTAACGTCCGCACGCCAGGCCAGCAGGCCGGCGCCGAGATCGAGAGCAGGTGGCGCAGGGCCCTACGGGCCCGACCTATGACCGGCACCCCACCTCCCGGCCCGCCCCGGGTGCAGACCAGGATCACCGTGCCCGACTCGAAGATCATGGTCAACCTGCTCGGCGCAGGCGACGAGATCCTCCGACTCGTCGAACGCTCGGTCGCCAGTGACGTGCACGTTCGCGGCAATGAGATCACCATCACCGGTGAGCCCGCGGACAACGCCCTCGCCGAGCGCGTCTTCAGTGAGCTGCTCGAACTCATCGAGAAAGGCGAGACCCTGACCACTGACGCCGTCCGGCGTACCGTCGGCATGCTCGAGCAGGGCACCGCTGAGCGGCCCGCCGAGGTTCTGACGCTCAACATCCTCTCCCGTCGCGGGCGCACCATCCGCCCCAAGACGCTCGGTCAGAAGCGCTACGTCGACGCGATCGACTCGAACACCATCGTCTTCGGCATCGGCCCGGCCGGCACCGGCAAGACCTACCTGGCGATGGCGAAAGCCGTCCAGGCGTTGCAGGCCAAGCAGGTCAACCGGATCATCCTGACCCGGCCGGCGGTGGAGGCGGGTGAGCGACTGGGCTTCCTGCCCGGCACGCTCAACGAGAAGATCGACCCGTACCTGCGCCCGCTCTACGACGCGCTGCACGAGATGCTCGACCCGGAGACGATCCCCAAGCTGATGGCCGCGGGCACGATCGAGGTCGCGCCTCTGGCATACATGCGGGGCCGGACGCTGAGTGACGCGTTCATCATCCTGGACGAGGCGCAGAACACGACGCCCGAGCAGATGAAGATGTTCCTCACCCGACTCGGCTTCAACTCCAAGATCGTCGTGACCGGTGACGTCACCCAGGTGGACCTTCCCGGCGGGACGAGCAGCGGCCTGCGGGTCGTCCGGGAGATCCTTGGAAACGTCGACGACGTGCACTTCGCCCAGTTGTCCAGCACCGACGTGGTCCGCCACCGTCTGGTCGGGGAGATCGTCGACGCGTACGCCCGCTGGGACGCCGAGCGGGAGAACCAGCAGGCGCAGGGCGTCCACGCCGTGCCCGGGCGACCCGCCCAGGGCGGCCGGGCCGGCCGTCGCCGCTAAAGCAGAGGAAAGCAGTTGTCCATCGAGATCGCCAACGAGTCCGGTGTCGACGTCGACACTGACGCCGTGCTCGCCGTCGCCCGGCACGCCCTCGACGAGATGGGAGTCAACCCCCTCGCCGAGTTGTCCGTGCTGTTGGTCGACATCGACTACATGACCGAGCTGAACCACCGCTGGATGGGTGGCGAAGGCCCGACCGACGTGCTCGCCTTCCCCATGGACGAGGGCAGCGTCGACCACGGCCCGGGTGAGTCCGCGCCAGCCGGCGGCGAGCCCGCCCTGCTCGGCGACATCGTGCTGTGCCCGGAGGTCGCGGCCAAGCAGGCGGCTACCGCCGGGCACGCGCCGGCCGACGAGCTGCACCTGCTCACCGTGCACGGGGTGCTGCACCTGCTCGGCTACGACCACGCCGAGCCGGAGGAGGAGCGGGAGATGTTCGCGCTCCAGGCCCGACTGCTGGCCAGCTGGCGGTCGACCCGCACCCAGTGATGTCCACTCCTCCGTTACTTGCGGCCGGTGCCACCGCCGGCCTTCCTGACCTGCAGCTGATCGTCTTCGCGGCCGGCCTGGTGGTGCTGGCCGGTCTGATCGCGATGACCGAGGCAGCTCTCGCGGCGGTCTCGCCGGCCCGGGCCGCCGAGCTGGCCCGTGACGGTGTGCGCGGCGCCCGCACCCTCCAGGTCGTCGCCGGCGACGTCGTCCGGCACCTCAACCTGCTCCTGCTGTTGCGGCTGCTCGCCGAGCTGACCGCCACCACGCTGGTGGCGCTCGTCGCGGTGGACAGCTTCGGTGCGGGCTGGCGGGCCGCGCTGGTGACCGCCGGCGCGATGACCGTGGTCAGCTTCGTGGTGGTCGGCGTCGCGCCGCGCACCATCGGCCGGCAGCACGCGTACGCCGTGGGTCGTGCGGTGGCGCCGATGGTCCGCTGGCTGGGCCGGGCGCTCAACCCGCTCGCGTCGTTGCTGATCCTGATCGGCAACGCGGTCACCCCGGGGCGCGGCTTCCGTGAGGGGCCGTTCGCCACCCAGGTGGAGTTGCGGGAGCTGGTCGATCTGGCCGAGCAACGCGGCGTGGTCGAGCACGGCGAGCGCCAGATGATCCACTCGGTCTTCGCCCTCGGCGACACCATCGCCCGCGAGGTGATGGTCCCGCGTACGGAGATGGTGTGGATCGAGGAGGGCAAGACGCTCGCGCAGGCGCTGGCGCTCTTCCTGCGTTCCGGTTTCTCCCGCATCCCGGTGATCGGCGAGAGCGTCGACGACGTGCTGGGTGTGCTCTACCTCAAGGACCTGATCCGACGTTCCCGGGGCGGTGACCCGGAGGCCGAGCAGTTGCCGGTGGCCGAGCTGATGCGCCCGGCGACCTTCGTTCCGGAGTCCAAGCCGGTCGACGACCTGCTGTCGGAGATGCAGGCGGCCCGCAACCACCTGGTCATCGTCGTCGACGAGTACGGCGGCACCGGCGGTCTGGTCACCATCGAGGACATCCTGGAGGAGATCGTCGGTGAGATCACCGACGAGTACGATGTGGAACGCCCGCCCGTCGAACGTCTGGCGGACTCCACGGTGCGGGTGACCGCCCGCCTGCCGGTCGAGAACCTGGGCGAGATGTTCGACACCGATCTGCCCACCGACGAGGTGGAGACGGTCGGTGGCCTGCTCGCCCAGTCGCTGGGGCGGGTGCCGATCCCCGGTGCGGAGGCGGAGGTCGCCGGCCTCCGGCTGGTCGCCGAGGGCACCACCGGCCGGCGCAACCGGATCGACACCGTCCTGGTCAGCCGGGTGGAGTCGGGCCACGAACAGGACACCGCGGGGCGTGGCGACCACGCCGGCCCCGGGGACGACACGGACAACTACCGAGATGACGAGAGGCAAGCTGCCGATGCCTGACACACCCGCCGCGCCCGCCGCCCGACCCGCCCCCACCGAGTCGGCGACGCTCAGCGCCGAGGACGGCAAGCTCGTCGTCCTGGCCCGGGGAGCCCGCGGACGGGTCGGCGCCGTGGAGGGCGCCGCGGTCCGGGATCAGGACGGTCGGACGTACGCGGCGGCCAGTGTCGCGCTGCCCTCGTTGACCCTCACCGCGTTGCAGTTGGCGGTCGCGTCCGCCGTGGCTGCCGGGGCGAGCCGGCTGGAGGCCGCGGCGGTGGTGACCGAGGCGTCGACGCTGGACGGCGCCGGTCATGCGGCCGTACGTGACCTCACGGTGGACGCGCCGATTCACGTGGCCGCTCCCGACGGCACGGTCCTCGGCACGGTGACCCAGTGAGCCCCGTGCAGGACCCGGAGGCGCGGCCGTACCGTGCCGGGTTCGGCTGCTTCGTCGGCCGGCCCAATGCGGGCAAGTCGACGCTGACCAACGCCATCGTCGGCACCAAGATCGCGATCACCTCGAACAAGCCGCAGACCACCCGGCACGTCATCCGGGCCGTGCTGCACCGACCGGAGTCGCAGCTGGTCCTGGTCGACACCCCAGGCCTGCACCGCCCCCGTACGCTGCTCGGCGAGCGCCTCAACGACCTGGTCCGGTCCACCTGGACGGAGGTCGACGTCATCGGCCTGTGCATTCCGGCGGACGAGCCGGTGGGGCGCGGTGACCGGTTCATCACCGGTGAGCTGGCCGAGTTGAAGGCGACAGTGCTGGCGGTGGTCACCAAGACCGACCTGGTCGACAAGCGCCGCCTGGCGGAGCAGCTGCTCGCGGTGAGCCAGATGGGGGAGTTCGCCGAGATCGTGCCGGTGAGCGCGGTGTCCGGGCACCAGGTGGACACCCTGGTCGAGGTGATGACCAAATACCTGCCGCCGTCGCCGCAGCTCTACCCGGACGACATGCTGACCGACGATCCCGAGCAGGTTCTCGTCGCGGAGCTGATCCGGGAGGCAGCCCTGGAGGGCGTCCGTGACGAGCTGCCGCACTCCATCGCCGTGGTGGTGGAGGAGATGATCCCCGAGGGTCAGGTCATGAAGATCTACGCCGACCTTTACGTGGAGCGGCCCAGCCAGAAGGCCATCGTTCTCGGTCACAAGGCGAGCCGGCTCAAGGAGGTCGGCACGAACGCCCGCCGGCAGATCGAGGAGCTGCTCGGCAGTCGGGTCTATCTCGACCTGCACGTCCGCGTCGCGAAGGACTGGCAGCGCGACCCCAAGCAGCTGCGCAAGCTGGGTTTCTGATCCACCACACCGGCCGGCTGAGGGCTGGTCCGGTCGGCGCAGCCGGAGCTGCCGCCGTACTCCATGATCGTCTTCGGTCAGGTGGGTGGAAAGGCTCACGTTTGGTCGGGGTGGTGACCGTTTCGCGCGGGCACCGCGCAGGGTAGGGGAGTTACGCCCCGCGTCCCCGACCCAGATGCAGGCTGATGCGCAACCGGTATCTCGATCTACTCCGTTTCCTGGCCATCGTTCGAGTTGTCGTCTACCACGTCACGGGATGGGCGACCCTCACCCTCGTCTTCCCCGCCATGTCGGTGATGTTCGCGCTGGCCGGTTCGCTGATGGCCGCTTCGTTGACCCGTTCCGGGCCGGCGGCGGTCGGGCGGCGGCTGCGGCGGCTGCTGCCGTCGTTGTGGGTGCTCGCGGTGGTCTTCGTGCCGGCCATGCTGCTCAGCGGGATGCCGATGAGCCCTCGGGTGCTGCTGTGGCTGTTTCCGATCGCCGACCCGCCGGCCAACAACTGGGGCGCCCTGGCGCTGAGCATCATCTGGTACCTGCGCGACTACCTGTGGTTCGTGCTCGCCTCACCGGTCGCGTTCTGGCTGTTCCGGCGTGCCCCGCTGCTGACCCTGCTCGCCCCGTACCTCCTGCTGGTGGCGATCGAGGTGGGGATCTACCCGGCGCCTCCGGTGCTGCGCGAGTTCGGGCTCTACTTCGGAGCGTGGATGCTCGGCTTCGCCCATCACGCCGGGATGCTGCGCCGGCTCGCCGGTCGGGTGCTGTACCCGGTGGCGCTCGCGCTCGCGGTGACCGGCGGCGCCTGGATCGTCGGGCATCCCGGCCCGCGCGGGTACGACCTCAACGACAACCACCTCGGCAACGCGCTCTGGTCGGCCGCGTTCATCCTGATCGTGCTGGGCCGAGCCCCCGCCAAGGTGGCCTGGCTGGGCCGAAGCCGGCTGGCTGACCGGGCGGTGACCGTGGTCAACCGGCGGGCGCTCACCATCTATCTCTGGCACATGCCGTTCGTGGTGGCGCTCACTCCGCTGGTCGACGTGGTGGGTTGGTCCCATCAGGACCCGGTGGGTCTGGCCATCCGGGTGGTGCTGGTCTTCGCGCTGGTCGGGGTGGTCACCCTGGCCTTCGGGTGGGTCGAGGACGTCGCCGCCCGTCGCCGCCCGGAGCTGATCCCCGGCGGCCCGGTCCAGGCAACCGAGATGGCCGACCAGCCCGACACCGAGGGCCGCGAACAGCCCGACACCGAGCGCCGCGGCCGTCCCGACGAGCAGCCGGCCGGGGCCACCCTCGGGCGGGCGGTGGTGCCACCGCAGCGGGTTGCGGCGGCACGGAGCGATGTCAGCGCTGGGTGATCGTGACGTTGCCGCTGCCGGCCGAGCCGTCGAGCACGTCGGTCGCGGCCGGGTCGTGCGTGACGGTGATCCGCGCGTCGCCGGAACCGGTGCTGGAGCGCACCTGGTAGCTGCCCGCCGGCACCAGCATCGTGACGTCACCGCTGGAGGCGTGCGCCCGGGCCGAGGCGGGCTTGTCCAGCTCGACTGTGACATTGCCGGAGCCGGCCTCGGCGTCCGCTGCGCCACCGAGGCGGCGCGCCGTGATGTCCCCCGAGCCGGCGCGGAGGCGGATCGTCCCACTGGCCTCGCTCACGTCGATGTTCCCGGACCCGGTCTCCACCCCGACCGTGCCGGAGGCGCCGTTGACCCGGACGTTACCGGAGCCCAGGCGCAGGTCCACCGCGCCGACCCGGCTCAGCTCGACATCGCCGGAGCCGGACTCGCCCTGAAGGGCGACGCCCTCCGGCACGGCCACCTCGTAGGAGACGCTGCACCGGTCGCCGCAGTCGGTGTCCAGCACCAGCTCGCTGCCCTTGATCTCGTACCGGGCCTTGGGCTCGCCGCCCTGGTAGCGCACCACCCGCTTGATCCGCGCCTCCGCGGCGGTGGCGGTGCCCCGGACGATCACGTCGCCGGCACCCGGCAGCACCCGGATGGTGGTGATCTTCACGGCCTCGGTGTCGTCGTAGTCGAGCCGGCGCATGGCCAGGTTGTCGCACCCTGCGAGCACGATGAGGGCGGTTGCCAGCCCCAGGGCGATGGGGGTGGCTGCGCGACGACGGCGGGCGTCGGTGGTGGATTGCATTGCCATGGCCAGCACGCTACGGCCGGTGCGGAGCCACGCGCATCGGGGTTCATCCGCGCATCCACCCCGAACCGACCCTGATTTCACACCCCGAGGGAGAATGGCCCGATGGCCGGGTATCGCCGACAGCTCTACCGCGACGACGCGGTGGTGCTGCGTGTGCAGAAACTCGGCGAGTCCGACCGGATCATCACCCTGCTGACCCGTCGACATGGCCGGCTGCGCGCGGTGGCCCGGGGGATCCGCCGCACCACCAGCAAGTTCGGCGCCCGGCTGGAACCGTTCGGCCACGTCGACCTCCAGCTCGCCGGCGACCCGAAGGGCAACCACGGCAGCTCACTGCACAGCGTCAGCCAGGTCGAGGGCATCGACCTGTACGGCAAGCGGTTCCTGGGGGATTATCCGCGCTACACGGCGGCGAGCGCGATCGCCGAGACCGCCGAGCGACTGACCCCGGTGGAGCGGGAGCCGTCGCTGCGGCTGTTCCAGCTCACCGTGGGCGCGTTGAAGGCGCTGTCCCGGGGTGAGCACGCCACCACCCTGGTGCTCGACGCGTACCTGCTGCGGGGGATGGCCCTCGCGGGCTGGGCGCCGGCGCTGATCGCCTGCGCCGTCTGCGGCACCCCCGGCCGGCACCGGGCGTTCTCCGTGCCCGCCGGCGGCACGGTCTGTCCCGATTGTCGGCCACCCGGCGCGGCCCACCCCGCGCCGGCCACCGTCGACCTGATGTCCGCGCTGACCACCGGTGACTGGGTGCTCGCCGACGCCACCGAAGCCGGCGTACGCCGGGAGTGCAGTGGGCTGGTCGCGGCTCACCTCCAGTGGCACCTGGAGCGCGCGCTACGCTCGCTGCCGCTGGTCGACCGGGGTCCCTCGGCGACCAGCACGGCCTCGCCGCCGGATGGCACCGGGGCCGTGGTGCTCCGGCCACGTGGCGACGTCGAGGCCGGGGCGGACGGCGCGAACAGGGAGTGACCGAGTGATCCGATCGAAGAAGGCCGGCCGGCGCGAGCCGACGCCGCCGACACCACACCCGTCCGGCGCCCGGCCGCCGGCGCTGCCCGGCGACGCGGTGCCGAAGCACGTGGCGGTGGTGATGGACGGCAACGGCCGCTGGGCCAAGGACCGCGGGCTGCCCCGTACGAAGGGGCACGAGGCGGGGGAGCACAGCCTCTTCGACACCATCGAGGGTGCGATCGAGATGGGCATCCCGTACCTGTCGGTGTACGCGTTCTCCACCGAGAACTGGCGGCGCTCGCCCGACGAGGTCCGGTTCCTGATGGGGTTCAACCGGGACGTGATCCGTCGCCGCCGCGACGAGTTGGTCGACCTAGGCGTCCGGGTGGTCTGGTCGGGCCGGGCCGGGCGGTTGTGGAAGAGCGTCATCTCCGAGTTGCAGACCGCCGAGGAGATGTCCCGCGACAACTCGACGCTGACCCTGCAGTTCTGCGTCAACTACGGCGGGCAGGCCGAGATCGGCGACGCCGCAGCCGCGATCGCACGGGACGTGGCGGCCGGCCGGCTGGATCCGGCGAAGGTCAGCGAGAAGACCGTCGCGAAGTACCTCTACCACCCGGAGGTCCCGGAGGTCGACCTGTTCCTGCGCCCCTCAGGCGAGGAGCGGATCTCCAACTTCCTGCTCTGGCAGGCCGCGTACGCCGAGCTCGTCTTCCTGGACACGCTCTGGCCCGACTTCGATCGCCGCCATCTCTGGTACGCGTGCGAGCTGTACGCGCAGCGGGACCGGCGCTTCGGCGGGGCGCTGCCCAACCCGGTCGCCCCGGTTCTCTGAACCGACGCTTATCCGCACGTCACTCTGGGTATCAGAGACGTCAGAAGCCACTGACGGAGGTGAACCCACATGATCCAGAAGCGCATTGCCCAGTGGGCGGTGATGGCGGTCGCGGTGCCACTGGCGGCTGCCGGTGCTCGCCGGCTCAGCCACACCCTGGAGGCCCGGCGTGGTCCCTCCGGGGCTACCCGGTTGCTGACCAGGGGCGCTGACCTGATGCGCCCGCAGAAGGCCAAGCGCCGCCGCTTCTTCTAACCCCAGACCCACCGGCGCCGCCCACACCCCGTGTGGGCGGCGCCTCCCTGTGCCCCAAACCCGCCCCCAACCCGGGCGATCATGGAGTTGTGGTGGGCGGTTCCACCGCTTTCGCCACTTCTGTGCGGCACCACAACTGCATGATCGACGCGGCCGGGGCGGAGGGGTTCCGGCTGGGGGACTGAGCTGTCGTTTCGGGGTCTCGCGAAAGGGCGGCGGGTAGGGTCCGGACGTGGCGGGACTACTGCGGTTGGGGTGGGTGTGCGGGATCTTCGGTTCAAGATGATCATGGCGTTGAACGCGGCCGATCTGGGTGACCCGATCTGCGAACAGGTGGCCGACATCTGCGCCGAGATCGCCGAGCAGCACTGCGCCGAGTTTGGCCACACCCCGCAGCTGCGCACCGGTGAGATCGCCGAGCTGGCCACCGGCGAACCGGCCCTGACGTGGGCGCCGTCGACCTCCGACACCGGGCAGCGTGCCTGGTGACCGCGCCCGCGCCCGCCGTCGACATCCGTCGTGGCGAGGACCGCTTCTCCACCCGGATCTCCTGGCTCGACTCCCACCACTCGTTCTCGTTCTCCCGGCACTACGACCCGGCCAACACCCACCACGGTCTGCTGCTGGTCAACAACGACGACGTGGTGCGACCGGGTGCCGGCTTCGAGACCCACCCGCACCAGGACATGGAGATCGTCACCTGGGTGCTGCGTGGCTCCCTGGTGCACCAGGACTCCACCGGGCACTCCGGGGTGATCTACCCGGGGCTGGCGCAGCGGATGAGCGCCGGCACCGGCATCCTGCACTCGGAGAAGAACGACGCCTGGCGACTCAACAACCAGGAGCCGCACAGCGACCCGGTCCACTTCGTGCAGATGTGGGTGCTCCCCGACGAGGAGGGCGGCGACCCCGGCTACGAGCAGTTGGAGATCGAGGACGAGCTGCTCCGCGGCGGCCTGGTGCCGATCGCCTCCGGGATGGAACGCTACGACGGGGCGTCCGCCATCCGGATCCGCAACCGGTACGCGACCCTGCACGCCGCCCGACTCGCCCCCGGCGACGAGGTCACCATCCCCGACGCGCCATTCGTGCACCTGTACGTGCCCAACGGCACGGTGACCCTGGAGGGCAGCGGCCCACTCGGCACCGGCGACGCGGCCCGGCTCACCATGACCGGCGGCCGGCGGGTCACCGCCGACGAACCAGCCGAGATCCTCGTCTGGGAGATGCACGCCACGGTCACCTGACCCACGTGGGCGGGGCCAGGTGACCGTCGCTCAGGTCAGGCGGGGGACTCGGCGCGGTCGCCGGCCCAGGTGGTGTGGAACGAGCCGTCCCGGTCCACCCGCTGGTAGGTGTGCGCCCCGAAGTTGTCCCGCAGACCCTGGATCAGCGCGGCGGGCAGCCGCTCGGCGCGCAGCGCGTCGAAGTACGCCAGCGACGACGAGAACGCGGGCGTCGGCACACCGGCCCGGGTCGCGTCACCCACCACCCGGCGCCAGCTCGGCACACCGGCGGCGACCGCCTCGGCGAAGTACGGTGCCACCAGCAGCGTCGACAGGTCGGGCTGCTGGTCGTACGCCTCGCGGATCCGGTTGAGGAAGCGGGCCCGGATGATGCAGCCGCCCCGCCAGATCGTCGCGGTGCCGCCGAGGTCGATGTCCCAGTTGTATTCCTGGCTGCCGGCCCGGATGTGGTCGAAGCCCTGCGCGTACGCAACGATCTTGGAAGCGAGCAGCGCCCGGCGGACGTCCTCGATGAACGCGTCCCGGTCGGCGACCTGCCACTTCTCACCAGCGTCCGGGAACGCCCGACGGGCCGCCTCCCGCTGGTCGACGTGCCCGGAGAGCGACCGTGCGAAGGTCGCCTCGGCGATCCCGGTGATCGGGATGCCCAGGTCCAGGGCGCTCTGCACCGTCCACCGGCCGGTGCCCTTCTGCTCGGCACGGTCCTGCACGATGTCCACGAACGCCCGGCCGGTCGCCGCATCGGTGTGCGCGAGCACATCGGCGGTGATCTCGATGAGGAACGACTCCAGCTCGCCGTTGTTCCAGTCGCGGAAGATCTCCGCGATCTCCGCCGGCTCCGCGCCCAGACCGGCCCGCAGCAGGTCGTACGCCTCGGCGATGAGCTGCATGTCGGCGTACTCGATGCCGTTGTGCACCATCTTGACGAAGTGCCCGGCGCCGTCCGGCCCGACGTGCATGCAGCACGGCACACCGTCCACCTGCGCGGCGATCTTCTCGAACATCGGCCCGAGCTTGGCGTACGACTCGGCGGAACCGCCCGGCATGATGCTCGGCCCTCGGAGCGCGCCCTCCTCGCCACCGGAGACGCCGGTGCCGCTGAAGTGCAGGCCCTGCGCGCGCAGCGCCTCCTCCCGACGGCGGGTGTCGGCGAAGTGGGCGTTGCCGCAGTCGACGATGATGTCGCCCTCTTCCAGCAGCGGCACCAACTCGTCGATCACCGCGTCGGTGGGCGCGCCAGCCTTGACCATGACGATGACCGCGCGGGGGCGCTCCAACGACGCCACGAAATCTGCCATCGACTCGCCGGGCACGAACGTGCCCTCGTCACCGTGCTCGGCAACCAGGCTGCGGGTGCGTTCCGGCGACCGGTTGTGCACTGCCACCGTGAAGCCGTTGCGGGCCAGGTTGCGGGCCACATTCCGACCCATCACCGCCAGCCCGGTCACACCAATCTGCGCCCTCGCCTGCTCAACCATCCGTGCCGCCACCTCTCGCCGTCGTGTCAATGTGTTGCGACGGTATCGCGACGCAGGGGCCATGGGGGAGCGCTGCCCAACAGCCGGTCACCGACCGATGGCGCTCAGCCCTGGGCCAGCCGGTTCTCCACGTGCGCCACCTTCGCGGTGAGCGCGTCGGTCACCCCCGGCCGGATGTCGGCCTTGAGCACCACGCTCACCCGGGGTGCCTGCGCGGCCACCACGTCGACCGCCTGTTTGACGACCGCCATCACCTCGTCCCACTCACCCTCGACGGTGGTGAACATGGCGTCGGTGCGGTTGGGAAGGCCCGAGTCGCGGACCACCCGTACCGCCTCGGCGACCAGGTCACCAACGGACTCACCGACACCGAGCGGGGTTATCGAGAACGCGATCAGCATGCCGCCGATGGTGCCAGGAAAATCGGCTGCACCGCCCCACCTGGTGCCGATAGAGTGCGGGCATGCGCAACTGACGCCCCACTTCCGAGCCGGCCCGCCGCCCCGCGTCGCGGTCCGTGCGCTCCCGGGCGTCCCGCATCTCCCACCCGCCGTTCGGCGGCGCTGGCTGTGCCCCGACCCCCGGTGAGCAGTCCCTTCCCCGTTGGACCGTCACACGACGACGGTCGTCAGCCGATCCGACCGACCGCCGGCGCGCGGGACCGGCCGTGCCGGTCGGCTTTGAAGGAGGCCCGGATGCCTGCCAGGCGCAACCGGAAGAAATCCCGTTCAACCGCACCCACGTCCGGCACAGACACGGCGGCCGGCCATGACGCGCTCCTACCGACCCGCCCCGACTTCGATCTCGCGGTCCAACCGGCTCTCCTGGTCGATCCCGCGCTTCCGGCGGGGTTGGGTGAGCCGGCAGTGCTGGTCGAGCCGGCGCTGCCGGCGGTGCTGAGTCAGCCGGCTCCGCCGGCGGTGTTGAGTCAGCCGGCTCCGCCGGCGGTGTTGCCGGGTGAGCTGGTGCCGCCGTTCGACGTGCCGGCAGCAGTCGACGCGCCGGTGGTGGCAGACCTGCCGAAGGTCGCCGGGCGACCGAAGGCACCGACCGCCGGACCGCCGCAGGGTGGCGGACCACGCTCGGCCGGCGGGCGTGGTCAACAAGCCGGCCAGAGCCGCCGCTACGCCTTCCGCCGCAGCTGACCGACCCCGCACCCACCCGGCGCGCTGTCCCGACCCCGCGGGCGGTGAGGCAGACAGCAACTTCAGGGATGGTGCTGCCTCACCGCCCAACGAAGCAGCACCATCCCTGATGTTGTGCGGATCATGCGGGCGCGGCGACGCGAACGGACGCCGGGCGGCGCCCCTGCGTGGGCAGAAGGGGTCAGGTCAGCCGATCAGGGGGCGGAAGCTGCCGAGGAGGATGCTCGTGGTCAGTGCGCCGGCGGCCAGGGTGGCTGCCCCGGCGACGAGCAGCCCGTCGGCCCGGGTGAAGCGCTGCCGGCGGGCCACGGTCCGGGGCGTGCCGGCGTCGAAGCCACGCGCGTCCATCGCCACGGCCAGCCGGGTGCCCCGGCGGATCGCCCCGACCAGCAGCGCGAACGCGGTGGAGGCGAACAGTCTCAGCTTCGCCACCGGGTTGCGTCCCGCGTCGACGCCCCGCGCCCGCCGGGCCATGCTGATCATCTGCCACTCCTGACCGAGCAGCGGCACCAGCCGGAACGCGGCGAGCGCCCCGATGGCGAACCGGGCCGGCGCCTTCGCGTTCTGGATCAGCGCGTCGGCCAGGTCGGTGGGGTCGGTGGTCGCGAAGACGATTACGCCCGGCAGTGCCACCGCGAAGACCCGCAGCACCAGGCCGAGCGCGGTGAGCAGCACGCCGGTGCTCACGAACACCGGCCCGGCGTCCAGCAGGACCCGACCGGACCTGTCGGCGGCGAAGAGCACCAGGGTGACCAGGATGCCGGCGGCGCTGAGGAGCAGCGGCCAGGCCCGCCGGGCCAGCACCCGGTAGCGGATGCCGAACAGCGGGAGTACGGCGAGTTCGAGCGCGATGGCGATCGCCGGGGCCACCGGGTCCAGGGTGGCCAGCAGGGTGAACGAGAAGACCAGCGCCGCGGCGACCTTCGCCACCGGGTTGCGGCGGGCCAACGGCGCACCGGGCGCGGCGACCGGTTCGATGCTGATCATCGGGCACCGTCGCCGGTCACGGGACGGTGCAGGGTGACGGTGCGGTCGGCGAGAGCGGCGACGAAGTCCGCGTCGTGGGTGACCGCGACCACGCCGTGCCCGGCGTCGCGCAGCTCGGCGAAGAGGTCGACCAGCTCCCGCCAGGTCCGCCGGTCCTGGCCGAAGGTCGGTTCGTCGCAGATCAACAGACGGGGCGCGGTGGCCAGGGCCGTCGCCACGCTCAGCCGCCGCGCCTCGCCCCCGGAGAGGGTGTACGGGTTGGCGGCGGCGAGCCGATCCAGTCGTAGTCGCTCCAGCAGCCCGGCTACGGTCTCCCGCACGGCTGCCTCGGGTTGACCGGTGCGGCGCGGGCCGAGCGCCAGCTCGTCGAAGACGGTGCTCGTGACGAACTGGTGCTCCGGGTCCTGGAAGACCGACCCGATCCGCCGGGTCAGCGCGGGTGCCCGCCAGCGGTGCGGGGGAGTGCGATGGTCCGCGCCGGCCAACTCGGCTGACGCGTTGACCCGGCCGGTGCCTGGCCGGAGCAGCCCGCCGAGCAGCAACGCCAGGGTGGACTTGCCGGCGCCGTTGGGTCCGCGTACGGCGAGTGCCTCTCCGGCGCGTACCGCCAGATCGGTGGAGGCCAGCCGGGGTGGCAGGCCGAGCCGGTCGGCGGTGAGCAACAGCTCGCCCGGAGCGGCGGTGGCCCGCCGGGGCGCGATGGGGTGACCCGGCACCCAGACTCCCTCGGCGGCCAGGGCGGCGCCGTGGGCGGCGAAGACCGCCTCGGGCGTGCCGTCCGCACGGACCCCGCCGCCCGGGTCCAGGACGACCACCCGGTCGACCAGTGGCAGCGCCTCGGCGACCCGGTGCTCGACCAGGATCAGCGTGGTGTCGGCGTCCAGCGCCCCGGCAACCGCCTGCCGGATCAGCTCGGCCCCGGCCGGGTCGAGGTTGGCGGTCGGCTCGTCGAGCAGCAGCAGGCCGGGGCGCAGGGCCAGCGCGCCGGCCAGGGCCAGGCGTTGCTGCTCGCCGCCGGACAGTGCGGCCGTGTTGCGGTCCCGGGAGTACGGGAAGCCGACCCGGTGCAGCGCCTCGTCCACCCGGGGCCAGATCTCGTCGGCGGGCACTCCCCGGTTCTCCAGCCCGAACGCGACGTCGTCGCCGCAGCGGGCCATCACCAGCTGGGTTTCCGGGTCCTGGAAGACGATGCCGACCCGTTCCCGGCCCTTGCGGGGGTCGAGCCCGTCGATCTCGACGGTGCCCTCCTGCTCGCCGGAGTCCTCGGGTAGCAGCCCGGCGAGGGCGCTGAGCAGGGTGCTCTTGCCGGCCCCCGAGGGCCCGAGCAGCAGCACCCGCTCCCCGACCTCAACCCGCAGGTCGACCCCGCGCAGAGCCCACGCGCGCCGCCCGGCGTGCCGCCAACCGAACCCCCGCAGCAGTACCCCGCCCACCAAACACCCCCTCCCAAGCCCCGGCTCCACCCTGCACGGTCGATCATGAGGTTGACGGTGGTTCTGAAGATCCATCCGCCCGTCAACCTCATGATCGACGCGAGTGGTGGGGTCAGATCAGGGCGCGGTCCCGGCCTACCGGGAAACGGTCCAGGACACCGGTGTTGGCCAGGGCCTTGGTCAGCAGCCAGCCGCCCGCTCCGGCGATCACCGTGGCGCTGACGATGGTGATCAGCGCGTACGGGATGCGGTAGTCGGCCAGTGCGTAGTCGACGTTCCAGATGAAGAAGTCGAACAGCGCGGCGCTGAGACCGGTCAGCGCGCCGGCCACCACTGCGGTGGGCAGCCGGAACGACCGGTACCGGAAGGCGGCGAACGCCAGCTCCGCGCCGATGCCCTGCACGATGCCCTGCGGGATCACCGTGCCGGCCCACTGGCTGCCCAGCAGCGCGGAGAGGACCGCGGCCACCGTCTCGCAGTAGAGCGCAGCACCGGGCTTGCGGATGACCAGACCGCCGATCACGGCCGGCATCAGCCAGACGCCGTACAGCAGCGCCTGCGCCGGCGGGAAGAAGGCGAACGCACCCTCGGTGGCGCTCCAGACCAGTCCCCAGGCCCAGAAGATGACGCCGAAGGCGACCGCGATCACCGAGGCGACCACGATGTCGATGGTCCGCCAACGGTGTGTGTCGGTGGTGGATTTCATGTGTTGCTCCCAGTTCGTGAGTGCGAACCAGGAGAAGACGCACGCCGCGTCCGGTGGCACCGGACTGCGGCGCGGCTGGAGGTCGACCGAACTCCCTGCGCTGGCATTACCCAGATCAGGTTCGAGGGTCTGCGGGCATGCCCGCACTCTCAGCGCTGTGCGCTCCCCTGTCGGATGTGAAGTTGTCTCGCTGACGCTAACACCGACGTGGGCCGCTGGCCCAGGAGGGCATCCGCCTGACCTGCGGCGGGCAACTGCCCCGTCGTCGGCTGGGTACGCTTCCGATCATGCGGGTTGACGCGCGAGGCTTCACGTTCGAGGTAACCGCCGGTGGTCCGCCGGAGGGCGTACCCGTCCTGCTGTTGCACGGGTTCCCACAGCACAGCGGCGAGTGGGACGACGTCGTGCCGGCGCTGCACGCGGCCGGGCTGCGCACGTACGCGCTGGACCAGCGCGGTTACTCGCCGGGTGCCCGGCCCACGGCGGTGGCGGACTACCGGATCCCCGAGCTGGTCGCCGATGTGGTGGCGGTGCTCGACGCCCTCGGGTTGGACGCCGTCCACCTGGTCGGCCACGACTGGGGCGCGATCGTGGCCTGGGCGGTCGCCGCCGGGCACCCCGAGCGGGTCCGCACACTGACGGCGGTGTCCGTGCCACATCCGGCGGCCATGGCGCACGCCCTGGCCAACGACAGCCAGCAGAAGGCCCGCTCGTCGTACATTGCGCTGTTCCGTAAGCCGGACAAGGCGGAGAAGGTGCTGCTGGCGTGGCACGCCACCGCGCTGCGCAAACTGCTCGGCGGGGTGGGCGACGGGCCCCGGGTGGACCGCTACGCCGACCCGATGCGCGAGCCGGGAGCCCTCACCGCCGCCCTGAACTGGTACCGGGCGATGTCCCGCTCCGACCTGGCAGCGGTCGGCCCGGTCGCGGTGCCCACCACGTACGTCTGGAGTGACCGGGACGTCGCCATCGGCCGGACCGCCGCCGAGGCGTGTGCGGCGAACGTCACCGGGGACTACCGCTTTGTGCAACTGGCCGGTGTGAGCCACTGGATCCCGGACGCGGCCCCGGGCCCGCTCGCCGAGGCGGTCCTGGCCCGAGTCAGCGCAACGGCCTGAGTCGTGCGGGTCAGCGGGGGAGGGCCATCATGACGACGGACGGCAGCGGGCCGGGCAGCCGCCGCTCGATCGCCGCGCAACTACGCCTGCTGGGCGTACGCCCCGGCGCGACGCTGCTGGTGCACGCCGGCCTCCGTCCGCTGGGATTCATCAGCGGTGGTCCGCACGCGGTGGTGCTGGCCCTGCGCGACGCGCTCGGTCCGGACGGCACGATCGTCGTGCCCACCCACACACCGGAGAACAGCGATCCCGCCCAGTGGCGCAACCCGCCGGTGCCGGCGGACTGGTGGCCGCTGATCCGCTCGGAGATGCCCGGCTTCGACCCGGCGATCACCCCGAGCCGGTTCATGGGGGCGCTCGCCGAGACGGTCCGCGGCTGGCCCGGCGCTCTGCGCAGCTCGCATCCCCAGGTGTCGTTCGCCGCGCTCGGGCCGGCCGCCGAGCAGGTGGTGACCGGGCACGCCCTGGCCGACATGCTCGGCGAGCAGTCCCCGCTGGGCCGGCTCTACGACCTGGACGCCGACGTGTTGCTGCTCGGTGTCGGCCACTCCGCGAGCACCTCGCTGCACCTGGCCGAATACCGCAGCCCCGGCTCGCCCCGGGAGCGGGTCGGCGCTGCGGTGCGCACCGCCGACGGCGGCCGGGAATGGGTGTGGTGGCAGGACGTACGGCTCGACGCGGGTGACTTCGACGCGTTGGGCGCGGCCCTGGAGGCCACCGGAGAGGTTCGCACCGGCCCGGTGGGTGCCGGGACCGGCAGGTTGATGCGCCAGCGGGCGGCGGTCGACTTCGCGGTGCACTGGTTGGCCCGCAATCGGACGACGGAGGACGCATGACGGTGAGTGCCGAGGACTACCTGGCCGTGGTGACCGAGACGATCGGCCGGGTGGCCGAAAGCCAGCGGGAGGCGGTGGGGCGGGCCGCGGATCTGATCGCCGACGCCGTACGCGCCGACGGCGTGGTGCACGCGTTCGGCACCGGGCACTCGGAGGCCCTCGCCATGGAGATCGCCGGCCGGGCGGGCGGTCTGGTGCCGACCAACCGGATCGCCCTCCGCGACCTGGTGCTGCTCGGCGGCGAACCGGCCGATCGGCTGGGCCCGATGCTGGAACGGGACCCGTCGGTCGCGCACCGCCTCTACGAGCTGGCGCCGGTGCGGCCCACCGACGTCTTCGTGCTTGCCTCGAACTCCGGGGTCAACGGCGCGATGGTGGAGTTCGCCACGCTGGTCAAGGAACGTGGCCACGGGCTGGTCGCGATCACCTCGGCGCAGCACTCCGGTCGGATGACCTCCCGGCACCCGTCCGGGCGCAAGCTGGGCGACATCGCCGACGTGGTGCTCGACAACGGCGCCCCGTACGGCGACGCGACGCTGCCGCTTCCCGGTGGCGGTGCGGTCGGCGCGGTCTCCTCGATCACCGCTGCGCTGCTCGCCCAGCAGATCACCGTGGAGGTGGTGGCGCGGTTGCTGGCAGCGGGGGAGCGGCCACCGGTCTACCTGTCGGCGAACATCCCGGACGGCGACGCGCACAACACGGCGTTGGAGGCCCGGTACGCGGGCCGCATCCGTCGCGGGTCCTGACGCCGCCCCGCGGTGCTTCCGGTCGCCAGGCATCGGCGCTGGCTGATGCTGGTGACCGACCTGCGTCCCCGAGGTGAACGGAAGATGTCGTGAACCTGTTTCGCGCTCGGGCGGGTGGGGCATTGGCGTTGCTGCCGGCGGCCGGGACCGCCGGCAGTAGCGTCTCACCGGAGGTAGCGCGTGTCCAAGGAGACCGACAAGCAGCGTTGGCAGCGCAATTTCGCCGACCTGCTCCAGGAGTTGCGGGTCGCACAGACCGGCGTGCAGATCCTCTTCGCCTTCCTGCTCACCCTGCCGTTCAGCAACGGGTTCACCGAGACCACGGAGTTCCAGCGGGACGTCTACATCGTGGCGTTGCTCGCGGCGGCCGCCGCCACCGCGCTGATCATCTCGCCGGTGGCGTTCCACCGGGCGCTGTTCCGGCAGGGACGCAAGCCGGAGCTGGTGCGCTTCGCGCACCGGATGGCCACCGGTGGTCTCGCCTTCATGCTGATCGCGATGGTCAGCGCGGTGCTGCTGATCACCGACTTCGTGCTGGACCGGCCGATCGCCTTCCTGCTCAGCGCCCTGACCGGAATCTGGTTCCTCGCGTTCTGGGTGATCCTGCCGTTCGCGCGGCGCAACTGGGGTGAGGACGACATCGACGACGATGACGACGACCCGGACACGATCGCCGGTCGCTGATCGCTGATCGCGCAGATCTTCACGCAGCGCTACCCCTGGGTAACAACCGGGGGTAGCGTGGCGGGTAGTCGCGCACGTCGACGCAGCCGCACCGAGCTTCGAGGGGGCAGCCGTGACCACGACGCAGGACGGCCGACCGGCACCGGACGGCCCCGACTCCGAAGCCGCGCCCAGCACCGCCGGTGCCGCGGCCCCGTTGCCCAGGGAGGCCGGGCAGGTCTCCGAGAAGGAGGCCCGGCAGGTCGCCGAGGCCGCCCGTGAGTCCACCTGGGACCGACCCAGCTTCGGCAAGGAGTTGTTCCTCGGTCGGTTCCGGCTGGACCTGATCGACCCGTGGCCCCGGTCCGACCCGGACGACGTGGCGCGCGCCGAGGAGTTCCTCGGTCGGTTGCGAGCCTTCCTGACGACCGAGGTCGATGGCGCCGCCATCGAACGCGACGCGTCCATTCCGGACTCGGTGTTCCACGGTCTGGCCGACCTCGGCGCGTTCGGCATGAAGATCGACCGGAAGTACGGCGGGCTCGGGCTGAGCAACCTGCACTACTGCCGGGCGCTGATGCTGGCCGGGTCCGTCAGCCCGGCCATCGGCGCGCTGCTCTCGGCGCACCAGTCGATCGGGGTGCCACAGCCGCTCAAGATGTTCGGCACCGCCGAGCAGAAGCAGCTCTTCCTGCCCCGCCTCGCCGCGGGTGAGGTGTCCGCGTTCCTGCTCACCGAGCCCGATGTCGGCTCCGACCCCGCCCGCCTGGGCACCATCGCCGAGCCGACCGAGGACGGCACCGGCTATCGGCTCAACGGGGTGAAGCTCTGGGCCACCAACGGCATCGTGGCCACCCTGCTGGTGGTGATGGCCCGGGTGCCCGCCACCGAGGGGCGTCGGGGCGGGATCACCGCGTTCGTGGTGGAGGGCGACAGCGAGGGCATCACCGTCGAGCGGCGCAACGAGTTCATCGGATTGCGCGGCCTGGAAAACAGCCTCACCCGGTTCCACGACGTGTTCGTACCCGCCGAGAACGTCATCGGCGGCGAGGGCAAGGGTCTGAAGATCGCCCTGACCACGCTGAACACCGGCCGGCTCTCGCTGCCGGCGATGTGCGTGGGTGCCGGCAAGTGGGCACTGAACGTGGCCCGGGGCTGGGCGGCCGACCGGGTCCAGTGGGGCCGGCCGGTGGGCGAGCACGAGGCGGTCGCGCAGAAGTTGTCCTTCATCGCCGCCACCACGTACGGCATGGAGACCATGCTCGACCTCTGCTGCCTGCTCGCCGACGACGACCGCAACGACATCCGGATCGAGGCGGCACTGGTCAAGCTGTACGCCAGCGAGATGGCCTGGAAGATCGCCGACGAGCTGATCCAGATCCGGGGCGGGCGCGGCTACGAAACGGCCGACTCGCTGGCCGCCCGTGGCGAACGCCCGGCCGCCGTCGAACAGATGCTGCGCGACCTGCGGATCAACCGGATCTTCGAGGGCTCCACCGAGATCATGCATCTGCTGATCGCCCGGGAGGCGGTCGACGCCCACCTGTCGGTGGCCGGCGACATCATCGACCCGGACGCTGGGCTGGGCCGCAAGGCACGGGCCGGCGCCCGAGCCGGTGCCTTCTACGCGAAGTGGCTGCCCACCCTCGCCGTGGGTCGAGGGCAGAGGCCCTCGGCGTACGCCGAGTTCGGGCCGCTCGCCGCGCACCTGCGCCAGGTCGAGCGCTCGTCGCGCAAGCTGGCCCGCTCGACGTTCTACGCGATGTCCCGCTGGCAGGGAAAGATGGAGCGTAAGCAGGCGTTCCTGGGCCGTGTGGTGGACATCGGCGCCGAGTTGTTCGCGATGTCCGCGGTCTGTGTCCGGGCCGTCGCCGAACGGGACAGCCGACCGGAAAACGTGGAGCTGGCCGACCTGTTCTGTCGGCAGGCGCGGGTGCGGGTGGACGCCCTGTTCGCCGCACTGTGGGACAACACCGACTCGGTCGACACCGCGGCGGCGAAGCGGATCCTCGCCGGCCGCTACGCGGGTCTGGAGGAGGGTGTGCTCACCCCGTCCGACGAGCTGCCGTGGGTGGCCGCCTGGTCACCCGGCCCGTCCACCGCCGAGGACGTCCGCCGCCGCATCCCACCGAAGCCGTAAGCCGGGCTGGTCGGTGGTCACGCTGGTCGGCGGCCGGGCTGGTCGGCGGCCGCGTCGATGGCGCCGGTCAGCGGGCGACCGCCCAGGCCAGCACCCCGGCCAGGATCAGGCCGTTGAGCCCGGCCAGCGCCAGGTACGCCGCGGGTGGGATCTTCTTGCCCCGTCGCACGAAGGAGACCAGGACGGCGGCGTAGCCGAGCAGCAGGACGGCGATGACGAGGAGGAAGTAGAACACCCGAAGACCTTAGCGGCTCCTGCCGCGTAGGCCGAGTTGGCGCAGCTCCAACGCGGCCAAGGCGTCGACGGTCGCGTCGTCGCCACGTCGCCACGCCTCGGCGACGTCCGGCGCGATCCGGGTCAGCTTGCCCAGCGGCTGGGTGGCCAGTGCGCGCAGGGCGAGCAGGTCCCGGCCGGCCGGTCCGACGGCCAGCTTCGCCGCTGACCCGGCCCGGCGCATCCAGCGCACCCGCAGCGGCAGCCAGCCGAGCAGCACGATGCCGAGCGGGAAGATCAGGACCGCGATGGCGAGGGCGAGGGCGAGCTGGTCGACCAGGTGCTGCTGGTCGCGGCCGGCGTCGGCGAGCCCCCGGGCCGCGTCGGCGGCCCGTTGGAAGGGTGCGGTCAGCTCGTCGCCAACCAGCGGGACCCGGCGGACCTTGCCGCCCGCGTCGGCGAGGTTGTCGGCGAGGCCGCTGCCCGCGCCCTCCAGCTTCTGCCCCGGTACGGCGAGCTTCTGCACCAGGTCGTGCAGCCACAGCGCGCCGCGGATCGCCACGTACACCCAGGCGACGACGAGCAGGTCGGTGAGCAACTGACGGGCGGCGGTCGGAAACCGATCGGCATAGATTTTCACGCCGGACAGCGTGTCACGAACGGCCCGGCGCGGCACCCGTCAGATCAGCCGGCGGGACGGCCCGGGCGGCCAGGGCAGGCAGCAACATCGGCGATATTGCTGCCTCGCTGTCGAATGAGGCAGCAACATCGGGGATATTGCTGCCTCAAGACGCGGCGACCAGTCCGCGGTGTTGAGTCAGCGGACGCAGGTCGGGCAGGTGCCGAAGATTTCCAGGGTGTGGCTGACATCGGCGTAACCGTGCTGGGCGGCGACCCGGTCGGCCCAGCTCTCCACCGCCGGGCCGGCCACCTCGACGGTGCGCCCGCAGGCCCGGCAGACCAGGTGGTGGTGGTGCCCCTCGCTGCACCGGCGGTAGAGGTGCTCGCCGCCGGGTGGGCGCATCACGTCGATCTCGCCGGCGTCGGCGAGCCCCTGCAGGGTGCGGTAGACGGTGGTGAGGCCGACCCGCTCGCCGCGCTGCCGCAGCATGGCGTGCAGGTCCTGGGCGCTGTGGAAGCCCTCCATCTCGCCCAGCAGCGCGCTCACCGCCGAGCGCTGCCGGGTGTTGCGCACCGCGGCGGTGCTCTCGCTCATGATCCCTCCCCGGCGTGGCTGACCGCGTCTGCCACGATGTGCGCGACGTGCTCGTCGACCAGGCTGTAGGCGATCTCCCGACCGCGGCGGGAGCCTCGCACCACTCCCGCGCCGCGCAGCACCCGCAGGTGCTGGGAGACCAACGGTTGTGCGGCACCGAGCTTCTCCACCAGCTCGTGCACGCACCGTTCGCCGCCGGCCAGCTCGCTGACGATGGCCAGCCGGATCGGCGCGGACAGAGCGCGGAGCAACTCGCTGGCCCCGTCGAACCCGTCGTAGCCCGTCGCGCTGGTCATTCCGCAACGGTACCCATTACCACCGACGCTTCGCTGATCAGGATCAGCTCAGCACGACCTCGTGCGGCTCCGGCGTCGGAGCGTCGGTCGGTGTCGCCCGGCGGCGCAACGTCCGCCAGACGCCGCCGGCCACGGCCACGACCAGGAACGAGGCGATCGCCACCAGCACCACCGAGGCGCCCGGCGCGGTGTCCGCCGTAGCAGCCACCCAGACACCGGAACCGGCGGCGAAGAACCCGAGCGCCATCGCGGCGACCATCGTGCTGCGGAAGCCCCGGGTCACCTGCTGGGCGGTGGCGACCGGCACCACCATCAGCGCGCTGATCAGGAGCACCCCGACAGCCCGCATCGCGATGGTCACGGTGACCGCGGTGGCGACCGCGATCAGCAGGTTCAGCGTGCGCACCGGGAGACCGGAGACCCGGGCGTACTCCTCGTCGTGGCTGACCGCGAAGAGCGCCGGCCGCAACGCGATCATCGTGACCAGGATCGCCGCGCCGAGCACCACGACGGTGATCACGTCGGCGAGGGAGGTGGTGAGTAGCGACCCGAACAGGTACTCGTTGAGGTTGGCGCTCGTAGCGTCGGAGAGGCCGACAAGCAGCACGCCACCGGCGATGCCGCCGTAGAAGAGCAGGGCCAGGGCCAGGTCACCTGAGGTACGCCCGCGGGCGCGGACCACCTCGATGGCGATCGCGCCGATGGTGGCGGCGATCACCGCGACCAGCACCGGTGAGCGGTTGAGCAGCAGCCCCGCCCCGACGCCGGTCAGCGCCACATGCCCAATGCCGTCGCCGATCAACGTCAGCCGGCGCTGCACCAGGTAGATGCCGAGCGCCGGCGCGGCCAGGCCGATCACCAGCGCGGCGATCAGGGCGCGCTGCATGTAGGGGTACTGGAAGAGTTCCATGCGTCAGTTGCTCCACAGCCCGGCGGGCTCGTCGTAACAGTGCGGGTGCACGTGGTCGTGGTCGGGCTCCGCGTGATGGCCCGCCGGGTCCGGCACCGCGCCGTCGTGGACGATGCCACCCTCGTGGACGACCACCGCCCGGCTGATCACCGGTCGCAGCGGGCCCAGCTCGTGGGCGACCAGCAGCACCGTCCCACCGTTGCCGACGAAGTCGCGCAGCGCGCCGGCGAACGCCTCCTGGCTGGCCGCGTCCACCCCGGCGGTGGGCTCGTCGAGGACCAGCAGCTCCGGTTCACCGGCCAGGGCACGGGCGATCAGGGTGCGCTGCTGCTGGCCGCCGGAGAGCGTGGACACCGGGTCGCCCGCCCGGTCGGCGAGCCCGACCGCGAGCAGCGCGGCGTCCACGGCGACCCGGTCGGCTCGACCCGGCGGGCGGAGCACCCCCCGGCGGGCCAGCCGGCCGGAGGCCACCACCTCGCGGACGGTGGCTGGAACGCCACCACCGGCGCCCAGGCGCTGCGGGACGTACCCGATGCGCGCCCACTGCCGGAACCGGCGCAACGGCCGGTCGAAGAGGGCGACCGAGCCGGCGCTGAGTGGCACCAGCCCGAGCACGGCGCGGATCAAGGTGGACTTGCCGGAGCCGTTCGCGCCGAGCACCGCGACCACCTCTCCGGCGGTCACGGTGAGCGAGATGTTCCGGAGCACCGGGCGGCCGTCGTATCCGACGACCCCGTGCTCGACGGTGATGACAGGTGAGGTCACGAGCAGCTCAAGGCCGTCTGCAGGGTCTGCAGGTTGGTACGCATCACCGAAAGGTAGTCCCCGTTGCTGCCGGCGGCGAGCCCTTCGATCGGGTCCAGCACCGCGGTCTTCGCGCCGACCTGACCGGCGATTGTCTCGGCGACCTTCGGGCTGACCAGCGTCTCGAAGAAGATCGTGGTGGCCTGGTGCTCCTTCGCCTCCTCGATCACGTGCGCGAGCCGCTGCGGGGAGGGCTCGACGTCCGGGCTCAGCCCGGTGATGCCGACCTGGTCGAGCTGGTAGCGGTCGGCGAGGTAGCCGAACGCGGCGTGGCTGGTGACGATCTCGCGCCGCTGGCAGGTCGCCAGGCCCTGCTTGAACTCCCCGTCCAGGGTCGTCAGGTCGGCGCGCAGCGCCGCGGCGCGGGCGGTGTAGTCGGCGGCGTGGGCCGCGTCGGCCTTGCCGAGCCGCTGGGCGAGCTGGTCGCCGATGCCGGCCAGCCGGGTCGGGTCGAGCCAGACGTGCGGGTCCTTGCCGCCACTCTCCTCGGTGTGCCCCTCCTCGCCCTCGTGGTCGTGCCCGCCGGCGGACGCGTCCAGCAGCGGCTGCACGCTGGTCACGTCGAACGCCCGGTCGCCACCGTTCTGCGCGACGGCGTCGTCCACCGCCGGCTGGAAACCCTTGAGGTAGACGATCAGCTCCGCGTCGCTGACCTGGCCGACCTGGCTCGGGTTGAGCTCCAGGTCGTGTGGCTCGGCACCCGGCTTGGCCAGGTTGGTCACCCGGACCGCGTCGCCGCCGATCCGCTCGGCAAGGAACTGGAGGGGGTAGAACGCGGCCACCACGTCGACCCGTTGGGGATCGGCGCCGGCGGCGTCGCCGCTGGAGCAGCCGGCCCCGGCACCCAGGGCAAGGAGGGCGGTCGCGGCGGCCAGGACACGGTACGTGGTGCGGTTGGTCATGTCGTCAACTGTCCGTGGCAACGATAATGATTGTCAAAAACGCATGATTGCATGTCAGAGCAGCTTGGCGAGGCCCACCGTCACCAGCAGGGTCAGCATCACCAGTCGAATCAGGCGGGTCTGCGGCGCCTGAACCGCCCAGGTCGTCGCCAACAGGGCGATCAGGCCTGCGGCGAGCGCGAGCGTCAGCAGCCCGCCGATCACCCCGGGCGTGAAGAACGCCACCAGCACCACCACCAGGGTGAGCAGGAACACCGACGTCGGGTTCGCCCCGGCCAACCGGGCGAGCAGGGGGCGCTGCGTACGCTGCATCCCACAGACTCTACGAGGAGGGACCACCGTTGCTGGTGACCAACCGGTTCGTGGTCGACGTCGATGTCGCCGACGACTTCACCGAACGGGCGCACGCCGCCCTCACCGCCCTGGCCGCCTGCCGCGGCTACCTGCGCGGTCAACTGGTCCGGGCGCTCGACGACCCCCGGCACTGGTCGCTGGTCACCGAATGGGAGTCGGTCGGCACGTACCGGCGGGCCCTGGGGGCCTTCGAAGTCAAGGTCAGCGCCGTGCCGCTGCTCGCCGAGTCGGTCGACGAACCCTCCGCGTACGAGGCGCTGGCGACCGCGGCACCCGGCGGAGCGGTGGTCGTCGCCGAGAGTGATCGGGCTGCGGGTCCTTACCGCTGAGCCGCCGGACACTACGCTGCTCCTATGACCGCACCCGCCCCGCCACCCGGTCCCGGGGTGGCTCCGCCGTTCGCCGCGCCGCCCACCGAGGGTCGCCGGACTCGGCTCTGGATCGGCCTCGGCGTCGGCGCGCTCGCCGTGGTGCTCTGCTGTGGCGGGGGCGGCACCGCCGTCGTCGGCCTGGCCGTCAGCGGCGTGCAGGCGATCCGGGAGCAGGCCCGCACCGTGACCGGTGACTACTACCAGGCGCTGGTCGAGCGGGACTACGGGCGGGCGTACGAGCAGCTCTGCGACGACGCGCAGCGGCGTGAGTCCCGGCCCGAGTTCGAGCGGCGAGCCTCCGCCGAACCTCAGGTCTCGGCGTTCCGTGTGGGTGAGGTGGACACCACCAGCCTGACCGTGCCGGTCGACGTGACACTCGCCGGTGGTGACCGGGAGCAGCAGCAGGTCAGGCTCGGGCAGGACGGGGAGACCGGCGGCGTGGAGGTCTGCGGGGTGAGCTGACCCGCCCCCGGTATTCTGCTGGGCTCAGGGCGACGGTGGTCGTACCGTTGTCCTGAACTGACCGTTCCATCCACATCTCGCCCCCGCCGACCGCCAGCCGGCGTAGGAGGAAACATGCCAGCCGACCGTATCGACGCCGTCGTCAGCCTCGCCAAGCGACGAGGCTTCGTCTTCCCCTCCAGCGAGATCTACGGAGGCACCCGATCGGCGTGGGACTACGGTCCGCTCGGCGTGGAGCTCAAGGAGAACGTCCGCCGGCAGTGGTGGAAGACCATGGTCCAGCAGCGCGACGACGTCGTGGGCCTGGACTCTGCGGTGATCCTGTCTCGCAAGGTGTGGGAGGCGTCCGGTCACATCGCCGAGTTCGTCGACCCGCTCACCGAGTGCCAGTTCTGCCACAAGCGCTTCCGGGCGGACCACCTGGAAGAGGCGTACGCGGAGAAGCACGGCAAGCCGCTGACCTCACTGGCCGAGCTGAACTGCCCCAACTGCGGCAACAAGGGCACCTTCACCGAGCCGAAGATGTTCAACGGCCTGATGAAGACCTACCTGGGCCCGGTGGAGAGCGACGAGGGGCTGCACTACCTGCGCCCGGAAACCGCGCAGGGCATCTTCGTCAACTACAAGAACGTCGAGACGGTCGCCCGCAAGAAGCCGCCCTTCGGCATCGCGCAGACCGGCAAGTCGTTCCGCAACGAGATCACCCCGGGTAACTTCATCTTCCGGACCCGCGAGTTCGAGCAGATGGAGATGGAGTTCTTCGTCGAGCCGGGCACCGACGAGCAGTGGCACGAGTACTGGCTCCAGGAGCGCTGGAACTGGTACCTCGACCTCGGCCTCTCGGCGGACAATCTGCGCCTCTTCGAGCACCCCGCCGAGAAGCTTTCGCACTACTCGAAGCGGACGGTGGACATCGAGTACCGCTTCCAGTTCGGTGGCACCGAGTTCGCCGAGCTGGAGGGGGTCGCCAACCGCACCGACTTCGACCTCTCCACGCACAGCAAGCACTCGGGCGTCGACCTGTCGTACTTCGACCAGACCAAGAGTGAGCGCTGGATGCCGTACGTCATCGAGCCGGCCGCTGGTCTGACCCGTGCGGTGCTGGCCTTCCTGCTGGAGGCGTACGACGAGGACGAGGCGCCCAACACCAAGGGCGGCGTGGACAAGCGCACCGTGATGCGGTTCGACCCGCGACTCGCCCCGGTCAAGGTGGCGGTGCTGCCGTTGTCCCGCAACGAGGCGCTGTCGCCGAAGGCCAAGGATCTCGCGACGCTGCTGCGCAAGCGCTGGGTGGTGGAGTTCGACGACTCGCAGGCGATCGGCCGCCGCTATCGCCGGCAGGACGAGATCGGCACCCCGTTCTGCGTGACCGTCGACTTCGACACGCTGGACGACAACGCCGTGACGGTGCGCAACCGGGACACGATGGCCCAGGAGCGGGTCTCCCTGGACCAGGTCGAGCGTTACCTGATCGAGCGTCTGCCCGGCTGCTGAGGCTGTGTGCACGGGGCCTCGGCCGACGCGATAAGCGCCGGTCGGGGCCCCGTACACTTGTCCGGTGACTGTCTCGACCATGCCCGCGCTGCGCCCGTTGACTCTCGGGCCGTACCAGGTGTGGCCGCCGGTGGTGCTCGCGCCGATGGCCGGGATCACCAACGTCGGGTTCCGCCGGCTCTGCCGTGAGCAGGGCGGCGGCATCTACGTCTGCGAGATGATCACCACTCGGGCTCTGGTCGAGCGCAACCCGAAGACGCTGCGCATGATCACGTTCGGCGACGACGAGAAGCCGCGCAGCCTCCAGCTATACGGCACCGACCCGGAGATCACCGCGGCCGCCGTCCGGATCGTCGTCGAGCGCAACCTGGCCGATCACATCGACCTCAACTTCGGCTGCCCGGTCCCCAAGGTCACCCGGCGTGGCGGCGGCGCGGCGTTGCCGTGGCGACGTCGGCTCTTCGCCCGACTGGTGCGGGCCGCGGTGGACGCCGCGTCACCGGCCGGAGTGCCGGTCACTGTCAAGATGCGCAAGGGCATTGACGACGACCACCTGACGTACGTCGAAGCGGGGCTCGCCGCCCAGGAAGCCGGCGTGGCCGCGGTGGCCCTGCACGGGCGCACGGCGGCGCAGCGCTACTCGGGCACCGCCGACTGGGACGCGATCGCCACCTTGAAGCAGGCCCTCGACGTGCCGGTGCTCGGCAACGGCGACATCTGGGAGGCCGACGACGCGCTGCGGATGGTCGCGCACACCGGCGTGGACGGCGTGGTCGTCGGGCGCGGCTGCCTGGGTCGGCCGTGGCTCTTCGCCGACCTGGAGGCCGCCTCCAACGGCCGGCCAGAGCGGCGACTGCCCAGCCTCGGCGAGGTGGCGGTGACCATGCGCCGGCACGCCGAGCTGCTGGTGGACCAGTTCGTGGCCGGTGCCCGCAACCCGGCCCGGGGCGAACGGGACGGCTGCACCGACTTCCGCAAGCACGTCGCCTGGTATCTCAAGGGCTTCCCAGTCGGTGGCGAGCTGCGCCGCTCGCTGGCGATGATCGAAAGCCTGGCCCAGCTCGACGACCTGCTCGGCAAGCTCGACCCGAGCGAGCCGTTCCCGGTGACCGCTCTGGGGCAGCCACGCGGGCGCACCAACTCGCCGGGCAAGGTCGCCCTGCCCGACGGGTGGCTGGCCAGCCGGGACGACGACACCGTCCCCGAGGGCGCCGAGATGGACGACTCCGGCGGCTGACCGAGCCTCCGGCCGGTTGGGCGGAGACGCCCGGCGGCCATCCCTCCTCGGTCTCGTGGCGCTCGGTCTTTCCTCGACGATCCGCTCGCAGAGGCTGGGCAGATGAGTTCGGCGTCCTATCGAGCTGATGTCGTGAACGGTCATGACGAAGGGCCGGGCCCCGTGGTGGGGTCCGGCCCTTCGCTTCGTGTCTGGTACGGGGTCAGCTGGTGGCGTAGCCGCGGGTGGCGATCCAGTCGGCGAGGTGTTCGACGGTGACGTCGTAGGAGGCGGTGTTCGGGTTGGCGGAGTCGGCGATCTTCACGGTCTGGCCGTTGTCGCGGTAGCCGACGACGCTGATGTAGTGCCCGCCCTCGAAGGAGTGGATAGCACCGTCGGTGTCGGTGGTGGTGCCGGCGATGTTGGCGACCACGGCCCGGCCGTCGTCAACGGTCTTGACGATGTCGGCGCGCAGCTTGTCGGTCTGCTTCGCGTCGGCGTCCGGGGTGCTGATCTCCACGGACCGGTAGGCGTCGTTCTTGCCGGTTTCCTTGTTCAGCACGGGGGTGATGTCGTTGATGGAGTTGGTGCCGGCCTCGGTGGTGCCCATCTCCTTGGCCATCGCGTCGACGCTGATGTCCTTGCCCTGCACACTCAGGGCGTTACGGGCGGCGGCGGGTCCGCAGTAGTAGAAGTTCGGCTGGGCCTCGTAGCGCACGCCCAGCTGACGCTCACCCGCAGGCTTGCGATCAGACTGCGTCTGCGACGCCGGCTTCGCATCGGTCGCGGCGTACGCGGCGGTGACGGGTCCGACGATCGCGCCGCCGGTGAAGGCCAGGCCAGCAGCGGTCAGAGCGGTCTTACGAATCAGATCGGTACGCATGATGGCGTGCTCCTCTGCGATTGGGGGTGCACGGCACGCCCGGGGGGTGGGCGTGCCGCACGTGCAAGGGGGGAAGTTTGGGAGGTTCTTGCCCGGTGGCCACAGGGGCCGGCGTCGGGTGAGGGTGTAACGGTGCGGGGCGGCGGGTCATTCCACCTGGCCCCGGCTTGTGGTGCTCGGGGGTGCGGGGTGTGTAACCGGGGTGCTCGGGGGGTGCGGGGTGTGTAACCGGCCGGGCTGGCGAGTCATTCCGCCGGGTTCCCCGCCACGGTGCTCCGGGGCTGTAACCGGCCGGGCGGGCGACGCATTTCCGCCCGCTGGCGGTGCGTGCTGAGGGGGTGTAACCGGGGCGGCCTGTCGGGTGTTCCCGGCGGCTGCCGCGCTCCACGACCCGAAGTCGCGGTGGCATGCCAGGTATAACGACCCCGCCCGGCCCACGATTCCGCCGCCAGGGTCGTGCCAACCACGGGACATCCATACCGAAATCGGACAGCCGCCCCAAGAGCCCATCCCGAAACGGGACACCACGCCCGCCAACCCCGGCCTGGACAATCCAAGATCCGCGCACTTTCCGGGAAAGTGCTGCCTCACGACGCCGCGAGGCAGCAGTTTCCCGGATGTTGCGCGGATCTTGACTGGGTGGGGGTCCGGACACCCACGCCGGGGACGTCAAACGCAGCGCATCACGCCAAGGTCGCGCTCGATCCAGGAAACAGGCCCATCCGGCGCCGACGAGGCCACTACAACCGGGATCGAGCACGATCAGGGGTAGACCCAGAGACCCGGATTGTGACCGGGGCCTCCCGTGAACGCGGGCCGCGTCAGTGGGTGGCGGTGTCGGTCTGGGGCGTGTTGCGCTGGGTGGGGATGGTGGCGGTGGTTGCCCAGGGGATTTCGGGCGCGCGGTGGAAGGTGATGCTGGCGGTCGCCCAGCGCGGGCCCTGACCGGCCAGCCGGTCACGGAAGTCGGCCCAGTCGTGGGTCGCCCGGGTGGACCAGCCCAACTCGGCGATGGCGGGGAGTCGGGGCAGGAGCAGGAACTCGATGTCGGCCAGTGAGGTGACCGATTCGGTCCAGAGCGGGGCCTCCACACCGAGGACGGCCTCGGGCGGTACACCTGCGACGTGCGTGGCCGGGTCCCAGTCGTACGCCTTTCGTACGTCGATCAGGCCGGCCCAGTCGTGCCCGATCGGGGTGTCCGGGCCGTACTTCATGTCCAGGTAGGCGTGGTTGCCGGGGGAGAGGATCAGCCGGGCGCCCTGACGTACGGCCTCGGCGGTGGTGGGGTCGGCGCCGGTGGTGCCCCACCACTGCAGGATCCGGCCGTCGAGGTGGGCGGCCGGTGCGAGCTGGTGCCAACCCACGACGGTCTTACCGAGGTCGCCCACGATGCGCTGGACCCGCTCGACGAAACCGGTGTAGACCTCGCCGGTGACCTTGAACGCCTCGTCGCCGCCGATGTGCAGCCACGGCCCGGGGGTGAGCGCGGCCACCTCGCCCAGCACGTCGGCGATGAAGTCGTACGTCCGCTCGTCGGCTGGGTCGACGTAGCTGAAACCGACCTCGGTGCCGGTGTACGGAGGTGGCGCGATCTTGTCCGGTGCCAGCTCCGGGTACGCGACCAGCGCCGCGTTGGTGTGGCCGGGGAGGTCGATCTCCGGGACGACAGTGATGTGGCGGTCGGCCGCGTAGGCGACGATCCGCTGGTAGTCGGCCTTCGTGTAGTGCCCGCCGGGGCCGCCGCCGACCTCGGTCGCCCCACCGACGGTGGTCAGCCTCGGCCAGGAGTCGACGGCGATCCGCCAGCCCTGGTCGTCGGTGAGGTGCAGGTGCAGGTGGTTGAGCTTGTAGCGGGCCAGGTGGTCGATCACCCGCAGCACGTCCTCGACGGCGAAGAAGTGCCGCGCGACGTCGAGCATCGCGCCCCGGTACGGGAAGCGGGGTGCGTCGGTGATCGTCCCGCCGGGCAGCGCCCAGTGCTCGGTGGCCGGGGTGGGGCTCTCGATCGCCGACGGCAACAGTTGGCGCATGGTCTGCACGCCGTAAAAGAGGCCGGTGGCGGTGACGGCGGTGAGGCGTACCCCGTCGGGGGCGACGTCGAGCCGGTAGCCCTCCGCGCCGAGGTCGGCGGCCTCGTCCAGCACCAACGCTATGCCGCCGACCGGCCCTGGCCCGGCGGCGTCGGCGACCGGCAGCGAGTGGGCGGCGGCGTCGGTGACCGGGAGCGGGTAGCCGGTGGCCGGGCGCAGCAGCTCGGCGAGGTGCTCGGCGACGGCCAGCGCGGCCGGGTCGGCGCTGACCACGATGACCGCTTCGGCCGGCAGCACCCAGTCCCCGGTCGGGTCCGGCTGGACCTGCTGCGGGGCGGGCACGACGTCGGCGAGCCGGCGCGTGGTCGCCGCGGTGAGCACCGTGACCGCGCTCTGCTCGGCCGCGCGGGCCAGAGTGGCCGCGTCCGGCTCCTCCGCCGACAGTGGCGCGGGGACGGCGGTGGGGCTGGGGGAGGGGGTGGTCGGCACGGCGGCGACTCCGGGGGGTGTATTCGCGTCGGTTATGGCAAAAGCGACGTTCACCGGCTGGCGTGCCATCCAGCGTACGGCGCGCGGCCGGGATGCGTGATGGTGCGCATGGAAGCGTTCCCAAAAACCGGTACGAACACGGATAGTCGTGATGGCTGTGCCAATTGTCACCGAACGGTCCCAGGTCGCTCGATGTTCGCTTAACCTTCGCCCACCGATCGGCGTCGACCCGGGGATTACCGGTGGTCCGCTGCGGGGTAGAAGAAAACTGAACCTTCGTTAAGTGTCAATCCGGCGCGTGTGTTGTGGAGGCTCTGGTGGCAGCGCAAGAGACCGTCGATCACAAGTACGTCTACGACTTCTCTGAAGGAAACAAGGATCTCAAGGACCTGCTCGGCGGCAAGGGGGCCAACCTCGCCGAGATGACCAACCTCGGCCTGCCCGTTCCGCCCGGCTTCACCATCACCACCGAGGCCTGCAAGGCGTACCTCGCGACGGGCCAGCAGCCGGACGGGCTCGCCGGTCAGATCGAGGCGCACCTGGAATCGTTGGAGCGCGCGATGGGCAAGCGTCTCGGCGACCCGCAGGATCCGCTGCTGGTCTCCGTCCGCTCCGGCGCCAAGTTCTCCATGCCCGGCATGATGGAGACCGTCCTCAACGTCGGCCTCAACGACCAGAGCGTGGTCGGGCTCTCCGCGCAGGCCGGCGGGAACGACAGGTTCGCCTGGGACTCCTACCGCCGCCTCATCCAGATGTTCGGCAAGACCGTCTGCGAGGTGCCGGGCGAGGAGTTCGAGCACGCGCTGGACGAGGCCAAGAGCGCCAAGGGCACCCACAACGACCTGGACCTGGACGCCGACGACCTCCGTGGGCTGGTCGACGCGTACAAGAAGATCTTTTTGAAGCACACCGGTCGGGAGTTCCCGCAGCAGCCGCGCGAACAGCTCGACCTGGCCATCCGGGCGGTCTTCGAGTCGTGGAACGCCGAGCGCGCGATCCTCTACCGTCGCCAGGAGCGGATCCCGACCGACCTCGGCACCGCGGTCAACGTGGTGACCATGGTGTTCGGCAACCTCGGCCCGGATTCCGGCACCGGTGTCGCGTTCACCCGTGACCCGGCCAGTGGCGCGCAGGGCATCTACGGCGACTACCTGGCCAACGCGCAGGGCGAGGACGTCGTCGCCGGCATCCGCAACACCGTGCCCCTTCAGGAGCTGGAACAGCTCGACAAGACCTCCTACGACCAGCTGCTCGGCATCATGGCTCGGCTGGAGGAGCACTACAAGGACCTCTGCGACATCGAGTTCACCATCGAACGCGGCAAGCTCTGGATGCTGCAGACGCGGGTCGGCAAGCGCACCGCCGCCGCCGCGTTCGTCATCGCGGGGCAACTCGTCGACGAGGGTCTGATCGACCTGGACGAGGCACTGCACCGGGTCAACGGGGCGCAGCTGGCCCAGCTGATGTTCCCCCGTTTCCAGCTCGACCACGACTTCCAGCCGGTCGCCAAGGGCATCGGCGCCTCGCCCGGCGCGGCGTCCGGCACTGTGGTCTTCACCTCCGCGCGGGCCGTCGAGATGGCCGCCGAGGGCAAGTCGGTGATCCTGGTCCGCCGGGAGACCAACCCGGACGACCTGAACGGCATGATCGCCGCCCAGGGCATCCTCACCTCGCGCGGCGGCAAGACCAGCCACGCGGCGGTGGTGGCCCGCGGCATGGGCAAGACCTGCGTCTCCGGCGCCGACGAGATCGAGGTGAACGTCCCGGCGAAACGCTTCACCGTCGCCGGGCAGACCGTCAACGAGGGCGACGTCGTGTCCATCGACGGCACCACCGGCAAGGTCTACCTGGGCGAGGTGCCGGTCATGCCGTCGGAGGTGGTGCAGTACTTCGAGGGCAGCCTCGACCCGGAGCACATCGACAACGCGTTGGTCCGGGCCGTACACCGGATCATGACGCACGCCGACGGCAAGCGGCGGCTCGCGGTCCGCACGAACGCCGACACCGGCGCGGACGCCGCCCGGGCCCGGCGCTTCGGCGCCGAGGGCATCGGGCTGTGCCGCACCGAGCACATGTTCCTCGGCGACCGGCGGGAGCTGGTCGAGCGGCTGATCCTGGCCCGCGCCCCGGGCGAGCGGGAAGCGGCGTTGGAGGCGCTGCTGCCGTTGCAGCGGGCCGACTTCGAGGAGATCTTCCGCGAGATGGACGGACTGCCGGTCACCGTCCGGCTGATCGACCCGCCGCTGCACGAGTTCCTGCCTCCGCTGGAGCAGCTCGCGGTCAACGTCGCGGTCGCCCAGGAACGGGGCGAGGACGTGGCCAAGGAGGAGGCGCTGCTCGCCGCCGTCCGGCGGATGCACGAGGAGAACCCGATGCTCGGGCTGCGGGGCGTCCGCCTCGGCCTGGTCATCCCCGGCCTGTTCGCGATGCAGGTCCGGGCCATCGCCGAGGCTGCCGTCGCCTGCGCCCGTGGTGGCGGGGTGGCCAAGCCGGAGATCATGGTGCCGCTGGTCGGGGCCGTGCAGGAGCTGGAGACCGTCCGCGCCGAGGCCGAGAAGATCATCGCGGAGGTGGTCGGGGACAGCGGGGTCGAGGTGCTGATCGGCACCATGATCGAGGTGCCCCGGGCGGCGCTGACCGCCGGGCAGATCGCCGAGGCGGCCGAGTTCTTCTCCTTCGGCACCAACGACCTGACCCAGATGGGCTGGGGCTTCTCCCGCGACGACGTCGAGGGCGCGTTCTTCTGGCGGTACCTGGAGCTGGGCATCTTCGGCATCTCGCCGTTCGAGTCGATCGACCGTGACGGGGTCGGCCGGCTGGTGCGGATCGCCGCCGAGGAGGGCCGGGCCGCCCGTCCGGGGCTGAAGCTCGGCGTCTGTGGCGAGCACGGCGGCGACCCCGACTCGGTGCACTTCTTCCACGAGGTCGGCCTGGACTACGTGTCCTGCTCGCCGTTCCGGGTGCCGGTGGCCCGGCTGGAGGCCGGCCGGGCCGTGGTGGAGACCGGCGGGTCGGACAGCCGCTGACGTGGGCCGGCGGCGGACCGGTGACCCGGTCCGCCGCCGCGCCGCCGTGGTCAGCCGCGGCGATGCTGTGGTAGCAGCAGGCTGACTATCGCGATAGCCAGGCCGATCCCGGCTGCCATGAGGAAGACCAGGTCGTAGCCGGCGGCGAGGGCGGCAGGGGTGCCTGCGTACGCGGCGTCTGTTCCGACCTTGGCGCTGGCGGCTGTGGCGAGTACGGCCAGGGCTACCGAGCCACCTATCTGGCTGGCGGTGTTGGCCAGGCCGCCGATGATGCCCGCGTCGCCTTCGGGTGCGTCGGCGGTGGCCGCAGCCATCAGGGTGGGGAAGGTCAGGCCGATGCCGACGGCGATGAGCAGCGTGGGTCCGAGCACGCTTGTGACGTAGTCGCTGTCCGTCTGGGCCTGGGCGAGCCAGCCGAAGCCGGCCACGAAGCAGACGCTGCCGGCCAGCACCAGAGGGCGTGCACCGGTTCGGGGCAGCAGGTCGGCGGACAGTCGCGCGATCACCACGAACGCCACCGCCGCGGGTGTCTGCCCGAGCCCGGCTTCAAGAGCGCTGTAGCCGAGTGCGTTCTGCATGAACAGCGACGTGAAATACCACATTGCGATGGCGATCCCGCCGAACAGCAGCAACATGGCGTTGCTGACGGCCACGGTCCGGATCCTGAACAGCCGCAGGGGCACCATCGGCCGGGTGGCGACACGCGCCTCCACCACGGCGAAGACGACGAGCAGGAGCAGGCCCGCCACGGCTGGCCCGAGAACCCGCACGGACATCCAGCCTTGGTCGGCGCTCTGCATGACCCCGTAGATCAACGCGGCCAGCCCTGCCGTGCCCGTGACCGCGCCACCGAGGTCGAGCGGTTCTCGCCGGCTGGCTCGCGTGCGGACCAGCGACATCATGGCCAACACGATCAGCACGGCGCCGATCGGTACGTTGATGAGGAAGACCCACCGCCACGACAGGCCCGTGGTGATGGCACCGCCGGCGAGCGCGCCGGCCATCCCGCCCACACCGCCCGAAGCGGACCACGCCCCGAACGCCCGGGCCCGCGCCTGCGGCTCGGTGAAGTAGGTGTTGATCACGGCCAACGTGGCCGGGGCCAGCATGGCGGCGCCCACACCCTGCGCGACGCGGGCCCCCACCAGGATCTCCGGAGCGGTTGCCAGGCCACCGACCACACTCGAGGCGGAGAACAGGAACAGCCCGGCGACCAGCATCCGGCGCAGGCCGAACAGGTCGGCGGCCCGGCCACCCAGCAGCATGAAGCCGGCGAAAGTAAGCACGTACCCATTCACCACCCAGGCCAGGCCGGTGGCGGTGAAGCCGAGATCCCGCTGGACCGAGGGCAGCGCGACGTTGACGATGGAGACGTCCAGGATCACCATGAACTGGCAGGCGCATGCCAGCGCCAGGACCATCCATGAGGATCTGGCCTGCAGCCTGGTCCGCTGAGTTGCGGTGCTGGTGCTTGTCATGACTTCTCTCCCTGCCTACCCGCCGCTCACGCGGTCCGGGAGGCTGCTCCGGCGAGGGCTCCGTGGCTGTTTCCGTCACCCACGACGGCATCGGTGACGACGTGGTCGCCCAGCAGCTGAAGTGTGATCTTGGCTAGCCGAAGTCCCTGGTACCTGGCCGCGTCCAGCGCCGCGGCATCGGGGCCGTCTCCGTTCGGGCTGGCCACATGCGACGTGCCGTAGGGGTTGCCGCCTGCGGCGGACACGACCGGATCGGTGAATCCGGGCGGCACGATCAGCGATCCCCAGTGGTAGAAGACGTTGCTCAGCGACAAGATCGTTGCCTCGCTGCCACCGTGCCGGTTGAACGCCGAGGTGAAGGCAGTCACCGGCTTGTTGGCCAGTTTCCCCTCCCGCCACAGCCCGCCGGCCTGGTCGATGAACTGCTTGAGCTGCGCGGCCGGCGCGCCGAATCGACTCGGCGTCCCGAACGCGTACGCGTCGGCCCATGCCAGGTCCTCGAGGGATGCCTGGGCAATCGACGCGGTCTCGTCGGTGTGCCGCCGCCACTGCGGGTTCTGGTCTATCGCGTTGTCGGGTGCCAGCTCGGCGACCCGCCGCAGCCGCACGACGGCCCCGGCCGAGGCGGCCCCCGCGGCGACGGCCTCTGCGAGTGTGTGCACACTGCCTGTCGCGCTGTAGTAGATGACAGCGACCTTCACGGTCATGTCGCGCTCCTCGGTGTTGCTAGAATTAGTTATGCGCATAATGTTATGCGCATAACTAACTTGTCAAGGAGAGTTCGTGGACTTCGAGTACGCCGACGCCCTCAACCAGGCCATCCGCCTGCTGAGCCTGCGCCACCGGGCCAGGGCCGCCGCGTTGCTGGCCCCCCTCGGCCTGCACCCTGGCCAAGAGGCACTCCTGCTCGAACTCGACCGGACCGGCCCGAGAATTCAGGCCCAGCTCAGCGAGGCGCTCGGCTGTGAGCCGCCCAGTGTCACGCTCATGACGCGCAAGCTCGAAGCCTCCGGCCACATCCGCCGCAGGCCCGCTCCCTCCGACAAGCGCGCCAGCATCGTCGAACTCACCGACAGCGGCAAGGCGCTTGCCGACCAGGTCAAGGAGTTGTGGCATGGTCTGGCGGAGGAAACCGTGACCGGCTTGCCCGCCCAGACCGTGGCCGAACTACCCGCCATCCTCAACGCCATGACCGGCAACGTCGACACCAGGCGCCCGGCCACCCGCACGGCCGCCGGCTAGTTCTTGCGCCGCTGTGCCGTCGAGGGGGTTTGGCGGTTTGCGGTCAGATCGGCGGGCGACGCCAGGTGGGCCGGGACGAGCGGCGCAACTGCGCCGGCAGGGTGGCCATCGGCGTACGCACGGCGAGCGGCCCGTGCGCGTCCTGAATCGAGGTGGCGCCGACTGCCCCACCGCGTCTGTCCAGCACCGAGCCCGCCCGACGGGCCACGGCACGGGCCTCCTCGTGCAGCGCTTCCAGATCCTCGGCCGCAGAAACGGTGACCAGGGTCAGCAGGGCAGTGCGCCCGGCCGGGTAGGTCACCACGCAACCGGCGGTGGTGCAGACGACCGACTCCCGGAACTCACCACGTTGGACCGTGTCGGCCACCCGGTGGCCGAGCCCGAAGCTGGCTGCGGCGAGCGCGGCGAGATGCGTGGCGTCGGTGCTGGGCAGATCACTGGAGATGAGCAGCCCGTCGGTGCCGGCCAGGACCGTGCCGGCGATCTCGGGCCGGCGGCGGCGCAGCCCGCGTAGTTCCGTTCCCACCACCGTGTCCGCGTCCACGAGATTTCCCCTTACCGGTCGGGCTCCGCATGTCGGTCGGCTGGTCACGTTCCGCGCTGGGAACGCTACCGGCCGCGACTTCCGCCCGCGAGCCCATAACCCTCAGCGATCGGTTGACAACTCCAAGCCAATCGGCGGTTGTGGGCCAATCGTCGATGCGTCGTGGGCGGGTCGACCAGCGGTGGCGGGCGTAATCTTGGCTCGCTCGCACACGGCCGATTGCGTATGCCGTCGAACGGGAAAGGTGACTGAATGACCAGCGTCTGGGAGAACCTCACCGTCGATGCCCGCGATCCGGCGCGACTGGCCCGTTGGTGGGCCGAGGCGCTCGGCTACCAGGTCGTCAGCGAGAGTCCGGACGAGGTGGAGATCCGCCAGTCCGCGGACCGCCTGCCCGGCCTGGTCTTCGTGCCCGTGACCGACGCCAAGGACCGCAAGAACCGGCTGCACATCGATCTGCGCCCCGCCGACCGGGAGGCCGAGGTCGAGCGGCTGGTCGACATGGGCGCCCGGCACGTCGACATCGGTCAGGGTGACGTGGAGTGGACGGTGCTGGCAGATCCCGAGGGCAACGAGTTCTGCGTCCTCCGTGAGCGCGAGGAGTGAGCCGGTTTTGCGAGCCCCGCAGTCGCGAACAACGGCGGCTGCGTGAGAAGTGAGCCTGTTGCGGCGGACGCCCGGCTGGTCGAGGAGCCGCCCAAGGACACCGGGCACCGCCGCTCACCGTACGAGCGTGATCGCGCCCGGGTGCTGCACTCGGCGGCGTTCCGGCGGCTGGCCACGAAGACTCAGGTGCACACCGCCGGGACCGATGACTTCCTGCGTACGCGGCTGACGCACTCGCTGGAGGTGGCCCAGATCGCCCGGGAGATGGGCGCCCGGCTGGGTTGTGACCCGGACGTGGTGGATGTGGCGGGGCTCGCCCACGACCTGGGGCACCCGCCGTTCGGGCACAACGGCGAGGCGGCTCTGGATCTGCTGGCCACACCGTGCGGCGGCTTCGAGGGCAACGCGCAGACCCTGCGGGTGTTGACCCGGCTGGAGGCGAAGGTGCTCGCCCCGGACGGGTCGTCCGCTGGGTTGAACCTGACCCGGGCGTCGCTCGACGCGATCGGCAAGTACCCCTGGCCGCGCCGCCCCGGCGAGCGCAAGTTCGGGGTGTACGCCGACGACGTGACCGTCTTCGACTGGATCCGGGAGGGTGCGCCCGGCGACCGGCGCTGCCTGGAAGCGCAGGTGATGGACTGGGCCGACGACGTCGCGTACTCGGTGCACGACGTGGAGGACGGCATCCACGGCGGGTACGTGTCGCTGCGTCCGCTGCTCGCCGACGCCAACGAGCGGGCCGCGCTCTGCGCCGACGTGGCCGGCGCCTACTCCGGGGAGTCGGCGGCCGACCTGGCCGAGGTGCTGGTCGAGTTGCTGGCCGACCCGCTGCTCGCCCCTCTGGCCGGCTACGACGGCAGTCATCGCGCGCAGGTCGCGCTGAAGGCCACCACCAGCGGGGTGACCGGGCGATTCGTGTCCGCTGCGGTGGCTGCCACGGAGGAGCGCTTCGGCCCCGGACCACATCGCCGCTACGCCGCCGACCTGGTGGTGCCTCGGCTGGTCCGGGCGCAGTGCGCCCTGCTCAAGGGCATCGCGCTGCGGTACGTGATGCGTCGGACCGGCTTCCGGGGCCGCTACGAGCGTCAGCGGACGATGTTGGCCGAGCTGGTCGCCGCGCTGGTGCGGCGGGCTCCGGAAGGGCTCGACCCGATCTTCGCTCCGCTGTGGCGGGCCGCCCCGGACGACACCGCCCGACTGCGGGTGGTGATCGACCAGGTCGCCTCGCTCACCGACCCGGCGGCGGTGACCTGGCACACCCGTCTCGTCGGCGGGGACACACCGCCGACCCACGACGGGGCAGCTTAGGCTAGCCTAACTGATATGACGGAACGCCCCAGGAACGTCACCTCGGCCCGGGTGCTGCGCACCGAGCGGCCCACCCCGCATCTGATCCGGCTCGTCCTCGGTGGGGACGAGCTGACCGGTCTGCCGGTGGGCGAGTTCACCGACCACTACATCAAGGTGGTGTTCCCGCAGCCCGGTGTCGACTATCCGCAGCCGCTGGACCTCGCCGCGATCCGTCGGGACCTGCCCCGGGAGCAGTGGCCCCGGCTGCGCGCGTACACGGTGCGACGCTGGGACCCGTTGGCCGAGGAGTTGACCGTGGACGTGGTGCACCACGGCGACGAGGGGTTGGCCGGCCCGTGGGCCGCCGCGTTGCGCCCGGGTGACCCGGTGCACTTCGTCGGCCCCGGCGGCGCGTACGCCCCGAGCCCGGACGCGGACTGGCACCTGCTGGTCGGCGACGAGAGCGCCCTGCCGGCGATCGCCGCCGCCCTGGAACGGCTGCCGCTGGGCGCACCGGCCCACGTCTTCGTGGAGATCGCCGACCCGTCGGATGAGCAGAAGTTGCTCAGCCCCGGCGCGGTCGCGGTGACCTGGCTGCGCCGCGGCGACCGCCCGGTGGGCGAGGCGCTGGTCGCGGCGGTGCGGACGTTGGAGTTCCCCGCCGGCACCGTGCACGCCTTCGTGCACGGCGAGGCTGCCTTCGTCCGGGACCTGCGCCGGCTGCTGCGCGGCGAGCGCGGGGTGCCTCTCGATCGGCTCTCCATCTCCGGCTACTGGCGGCGCGGCATGGACGACGAGGGCTGGCGTTCCACCAAGGCCGACTGGAACCGGCAGGTGACCGCCGAGGAGGAAACCCCCGCTGTGGTGACCGAGCAGGCCGCGGCCGCCTGAGGGCGGATCATCCCTCGGGTGTCTGGGTCGACTCGCCGGCCCGGGCGAGTCGGCGGCTGAGCAGCACGGCGTACCCGACGATCGCCGCGGCGAGCAGGGACAGCATCAGCCTCGGCTCGTGCACCGTCGCGGTGATCACACTGACCGAGACCACCCCGTAGGCGGCGATCGCCAACCGGGCGAGGCTCGGCCGGGTCCACAACCAGTACAGGGCCAGGCCGCACACCGTCCACACCACCATCGAGGCGGCCAGCAGCAGCCGCAGCTCCAGCGGCAGCCGGGGTGCGTCGTCGTCGACCAGCCGGACCACCTGCCCGAGCGCCCAGCCGAGCAGCAGCAGCGCACCGCCGAGCGGAATGTGCAGGTAGCTGTATGCCTGCCCGCCCCGCAGACGACTCTGGAGGAGTCGGGTGGTGACGAAGGTCGTGTAGACCCACCAGACGGCCGCCGGGATCAGGAAGGCCAACCCGGCGGTGAGGATCATGTGGGGCGGGGGATGGTCCGGCACGGCGAAGAGCAGGCTGGCCAGGGCGCTACCCAGCACGATGATCGTGAACTGCCCGATCCGTTCCGGCAGGTGCCGGTTGTCCACCGGCCAGCGGTTGAGCCAGCGCGCCCCGACCCAGGGCGTGGCCAGTTCGATGACCATCGCGACCACCCACAGCGTCGGGCGCCGGTCGGGGGGCGCGGTCAGCGACACCAGCCAGATCAGCCAGCCCGACCCGAATCCGATCAGGTAGACCGTCGTCACCATGCCTGCCATCGGGCTGGTCGGCCGGGCCCGCAGGTACAGAAGGAGCAGCACCCCGCGCACGATCAGGTACCCGACCGGCAGGAGCACGCTCTCCGGCACCTCGTCGACGCCGAGCGTCATCGCGCCCGCGCCGACCAACGCGAACAGCACCAGCACCCGGTGCAGCGCGTCATCCGGGTCGAACCGGGTGTCGTAGAAGACCTGCCCCACCCACGCCCACTGGATCACCACGAACAGCCCGATCACGGCCAGCACGGCACTCGGCGACGGGGTCGGGTCGCTGCCCAGCCGGGCGACGACCGCCGCCAGCGCGTACACGAAGATGAGGTCGAGGAAGAGCTCCAACCAGGTGGCATGGCGGTGTCCGGCCTCGTCCGCAGGCGGGGCCTGTCCGCGTAGCCCGATCCGACCGGCCAACCATCTGGGCAGGCGGGGGACGTCGGTCCGTACCCTGCGCATCTGGTCATGGTCCCCGGGCGGGCCCGGCCTGCGGGCCGGAACCGCCCAGCCGGCAGCGGTGGCCGCCACACCGGCGTCCCCCGGCCGGCGTGTCGTCGGCCCGGCAGGGCAGGATGTACGCCGAGGGGGTGGCGCATGGCTGGGCGGATCCGGGACGAGGACATCGCACTGGTCCGGGAACGCACCTCGATCGGGGATGTGATCTCCGAGACGGTCACCCTGAAGTCCGCCGGCGGCGGCAACCTCAAGGGTCTGTGCCCGTTCCACGACGAGAAGAGCCCGTCGTTCAACGTCTCCCCGGCCCGCAACGTCTGGTACTGCTTCGGCTGCGGGGCCGGCGGCGACGCCATCAAGTTCCTGATGGACGCCGATCACCTCAGCTTCGTGGAGTCCGTCGAGCGGCTCGCCGGCCGCGCCGGCATCCAGTTGCGCTACATCGAGGACGACAGGAGCGCCCCGCGTCCTCGCCCGCAGCAGGGCCAGCGCCAGCGCCTGGTCGCCGCGCACGCCGCCGCGGTCGAGTTCTACCGGGCGCAGCTCAGCACCGCGGGTGCCCGGCCGGCGCGGGAGTTCCTGGCCCAGCGAGGGTTCGACCGGGCCGCCGCCGAGCGTTACGGCTGTGGCTTCGCGCCGGACGGTTGGGACCTGCTCACCAAGCACCTGCGCCAGCAGGGCTTCACCCACCAGGAGCTGGTCACTGCCGGGCTGTCCCGGGAGGCCCGCTCCGGCAGCCTGATCGACCGGTTCCGCCGCCGGCTGCTCTGGCCGATCCGCGACCTCGCCGGCGACGTGATCGGCTTCGGCGCGCGCAAGCTCTTCGACGACGACGACGGCCCGAAATACCTGAACACCCCCGAGACGCCGATCTACAAGAAGTCGCACGTGCTCTACGGCATCGACCAGGCCAAACGGGAGATCGCCAAGCAGGGTCGGGCGGTGATCGTCGAGGGTTACACCGACGTGATGGCCTGCCACCTGGCCGGGGTGACCACTGCCGTGGCGACCTGCGGCACGGCCTTCGCCGCGGACCACATCTCGGTTCTGCGCCGTCTCCTGTTCGACAGCGACGAGGTGGCCGGCGAGATCATCTTCACCTTCGACGGTGACGCCGCCGGCCAGAAGGCCGCGCTGCGCGCCTTCGAGGACGACCAGCGCTTCGTCGGGCGCACGTTCATCGCCGTCAGCCCGGACAACATGGACCCGTGCGACCTGCGACTGGCCAAGGGCGACCTGGCGGTGCGTGACCTGGTCGCGCGCCGCGAGCCGCTTGTCGACTTCGCGTTGCGACACGTGATCGGCCGCTTCGACCTGGACACCGTCGACGGCCGGGTCGAGGCCATGCGCCACGCCGCGCCGTTGGTCGCGCGCCTCAAGGACCGGGAAAAGCGCCCGGAGTACGTCCGCAAGCTCGCCATGGACCTCGGCATGGAGATCGAGCCGGTGCAGCGGGCGGTGCTCGCCGCCGCCAACACCCCGCCGCCCGGCACCCGCGACGCCGCACCCGCCATCCGCCCCGCATCGGCCCGCCCCGAGCCGACCCCGGACAGCCCGCTGTCGATGGTCGAACGGGAGGCGCTGAAACTCGCCCTCCAGCAGCCGGTCCTGGCCGGGCCCATGTTCGACGCGGTCGAGGCCACCGAATACCGCCACCCGGTGCACGTCGGGGTGCGCGCGGCCATCGCGGCGGCCGGTGGCGCCGCGTCAGCCACCGGCGGCGCGGTCTGGATCGAGTCGGTCCGCGACGCCTGCGACGACCTGGCGGCGGCGGCGCTCGTCGGTGAGCTGGCGGTGGAGCCGCTGCGGATCGACGGGGAAGCCGACCCACGCTACGTGTCGATCACCATGGCGCGGGTGCAGTTCGGGTCGGTGACCTCCCGGATCCGGGACATCAAGTCCCGCATCCAGCGGATCAACCCGGTCAACAACAAGGACGAGTACTTCGCCGCCTTCGGTGAGCTGCTGTCCCTGGAGCAGCACGCCCGGGCGCTGCGCGAGCAGGCTGCGGGAGGCCTCTAGATGGGACTGTTCAGCCGCAAGCCGAAGCTGCCGCCGGCCGACCGGCCGCCGCTGACCGCCGACGAGCGGGTGCTGGCATGGGCGGCCGTTGGCAACGGCGAGGGCGACGGAGTGGTGGTCGCCACCAACCTCGGGCTGTGGCTGCCCGGTCGAGGCCAACGGCTCGGCTGGCACACCATCCTCAAGGCGGTCTGGTCCGGCCGGGAGCTGACCGTCACCCCCGCCGAGACCGTCGTCGAACGCGACGGCTACACGGTGGTCGCCGACGGCCCGGCCGAGACGTACTTCCTCCTCGACCCGCGTGAGCTGCCGCACCAGGTGCGGGCGCGGGTGACCCGCTCGGTCGCGTACACCGAGCACCAGCCGGTGCCCGGCGGCGCGGCGCGGGTCGCGGCCCGCCGAGTGGCCGGGGCCGACGGTCTGACCTGGACGGTCCGACTCGACCCCGGCACCCCCGCGGACGACGAGGCACTGCTCGCCGAGACCGACCGTCTGGTCGGCGCGGCCCGTGCCGCCACCGCGCCGGCCGATCTCTGACCGGTTGGGTCAGTTGGCGCCGAGATCCTTCAGCGCCTTCTCCGCGCCGCGGTGCAGCGGCACCGGCAGGGTCCTGCGGGCCTTCTCCAGCGAGATCCCCTTGGCCGCCGGGTTGGCCTGGGCCAGGGCGTCGCGCTTGTCGAACACCGTCCGGGTGATCGCGCAGGCGACATTGGCGTCCAGGTCCTTGCGGACCAACAGCACGTTGGGCACGACGATGGTCGGGGTGTCGGTCGCCGTCCCGTACGCGTCCCGCCCGATCGTGCCCTCCTGGTAGCCGGGGCTCGACGCGGTCATCTTCGGCAGCAACGGCGCGATGTCGACGAACTTCACCGAGTCGCCGGCAGTGGTGAACAGGTCGGTCAGGCCACCGGTGGGCAGACCGCCGGACCAGAAGAACCCGTCCACGCTGCCGTCCTTGACCCCCTCGACCGTCTTGGTCAGGTCAAGCCGCTGCGCCCGGATGTCCTTGGCCGGGTCGAGACCGGCGGCCTCCAGCAGCCGGTTGGCGATCACCTCCGTACCGGACTTCGGTGAACCGGTGGAGATCCGCTTGCCGCGCATGTCGGCCACCGAGGTGATCCCGGAGTCCTTGCGGACCACCACCTGCGTGTAGTTGTCGTAGATGCGGGCCAGCGCCTCCACCGGCTGCGGCGCGGTGAAGCTGCCCTTGCCCTCGACCGCGTTGACCGCCGTGTCGAACAGGGAGAACGCCACGTCGTACTGGCCGCCGACGAGCTGTTCGACGTTCTGCACCGAGGCGCCGGTCTCGGCCGCGGTGCCGGTGAGCTTGCCGCCGGTCGCCCCGGACAACTGCCCGGCCAGGGCGTTGCCGACCACGTAGTAGACGCCCGTCGCGTTGCCGGTGGCGATGCCGACACGGGTCTCCTTGGTCACCTCGCAGGTGACGTCGCTGGCCGCGTCGTCCTTGTCGGCGCCGCCCTGCTGACCTCCACAAGCCGTGGCGCCGACCGTGACGAGGGCGAGAGCGCTCAGGCCCGCCGCGAGGCGTACGTCGATTCGTCTCACAGTTGTTCCTCCACAGGATTTGCTGGTGATCCGGACGATGGCCGACCGGCGGATCCACGTCGGACGAACACACCTGCCGCCGCGACGGCGGCCAGTGCCGCGCCGACCATGACCGGGACGGGTTCGAGCCAGAGCAGGGTGACACCGGCGAGGGCACCGAGCACGCGTTCCGGGGCGCCCGCGGGCCCCACCCCGGGCAGCCAGCCACCGGCGGCGACGGCGAGCACCGCCACGCTGAGCGCGGTCACCACGGCGGCGAAGGCGATCCGCTGGACGCCACCGATGCCGAGCAGGCCGAGCCCGGCCGGGGTGATGACGAACGCGATCGGGGTCAGATAGGCCGGCAGCGCGTACCGCAGGGTCTGCCACATGGTCGGCACCAGCCGGCCGCCGGTCACCGCGGCGGCGGCCACCGCGGCGAGCGCGGTCGGCGGGGACACCTCGGACAGGACCGCGAAGTAGAAGACGAACATCGCCGCGGCGGGCGCGCTCACGCCCAGGTCGAGCAGAGCCGGACCGACGATCACCCAACCGATCACGAACGAGGCGGTGACCGGCACCGCCAGGCCCAGCAGGCTGAGGGCGACGGCCGCGAGCAGTGCGGTGAGCACCAGGACCAGGGTCGGGTCCGAGGTGGCCGCCTTCGCCCCACCGATCAGCAACGCCGCCGCCTGCGGTCCGAGGCCGGTCTTCGTGGTGGTCGCCGTGATGATGCCGGCGGCGGCACAGACCGCGGACACCGCGAGCACGCCGCGTACGCCGGTGACGAGTGCGGTCACCAGCCGGGCCGGGGTGAGCCGGTACGCGCGGTCCTTCGTGCGGTCCAGAAAGGAGAGCGCGACCGCCAGGAGGATGGCGAAGACGACAGCCCTCGTCGCGGACACGCCGACCGCGAGGAACACGATGATCGCGATCAGCGAGGCGAAGTGGTAGCCGAAGCGGGCCAGCAGACGCCAGGGCGAAGCGACGTCGATCACGACGGGGCGTACGCCGGAGCGGCGCGCGTCGATTTCCACCGAGAGCAGGATGCCGAGGTAGTAGAGCACCGTCGGCACCGTCGCCCAGCCCAGCACCTGGAGGTACGAGACGCCCAGGTATTCGGCGATGATGAACGCCGCCGCACCCAGGGTCGGTGGGGAGAGGATCGCGCCAACCCCGGCCGCGGCCAGCATGCCGCCGGCCCGCTCCGGGGGATAGCCGGCGCGGCGCAGCAGGGGCCAGGTGACCGCCCCGATGCTCACTGTCGTCGCCGCCCCGGAGCCGGAGACGGTGCCGAGCAGGAAGCCGGAGGCCACCGCCGTCCGGCCGGCGGCGGTACGCGAGCGGCGGAACGCCGCAGCCGACAGCTCGACGAAGAACCGCCCGGCCCCGGACAGCTCCAGCACAGCGCCGTAGATGGTGAACAGCACGATGTACGACGCGGCCACGTCCAGCGGAGTGCCGTAGAAGCCGCTGTCGGAGTTGTAGAACGCGTCCACCAGTTGGCTGAAGTCGAGCCCGGCATGGGCGACCGGCCACGACTGCGGGAGCAAGCCGCCGTAGTAGCCGTAGCCGAGGAACAGCAGGCAGACCGCGGGCAGGATCCAGCCGGTCGTGCGTCGGCACGCCTCCAGCAGCAGGAGCAGCAGGATGGTGCCCATCGCCAGGTCCGCCGGCACCAGCAGACCCTGCCGGTCGAGGAAGGCGTTGTAGCCGCCGCCACCCGAGCCGAGCGGGACCGGCAGGACTGGGTAGAGGCAGGCCGCCACCGCCAGCACGACCAGGACCCAGTCCGTCGCGGTGGGCGTTGTGGATGCCAGCCGTGTCAGGACAGGTGCGTCAGTGTCGTGGTTGCCGCCGCCCTTGGTGCTGCGTCGTCCGCGCCGGGCCGCCAGGCGGGCCCGCAGCCGCAGGTCGGCCGGGTAGGCGAGGAAGACCAGCGGGAGTACGCCGGCCAGGAAGATGATCAAGTAATACTTGCTGCCCTGCGACAGCGGGCGGAACACCTGCCAGAGGGAGAGGGCGCCAACGGCCAGCGCCGCCGCGGTGAGGAGCAGACCCGCCGGCCCGGACAACACGCGGCCCGGTTTCTCGTCCTCGAACTGGGCAGCCAGATCCCGGGTCGCCCGTTCGGCGACGGAGTCGCCGTCGCCGGTCGGGTTGTCCCTGCTTGGGTCGTGCCTGGTGGGGTCGTGCCTGGTGGGGTCGTCTCCGCTCGGGTCGTCGCCGGTCGCAGGGGTCTCGGCGGGCGCGGTGAGCTCGGTGGGCGCGGTGAGCTCGGCTGATGGTCGCGGTCGCGGGGCCGCGCTGCTGGGGCCCGTCGCGGGCTCACCGGCGGGAGAGTTGGCTGGTCGGACGGGTGACGAGGAACCATCGGGCGAGCTGATGGGCGGCACGAGGGGACGATACACGTCGATCAGCAAACCGGTGGGGCACCGATCGGGGTTTCGCTGCTGACGGGATGGCCGGTTGGGCACGGGCGGATATTTGCGTGGAGGGCTGTCGGACCGGGCGGTTAGGGTCGGGCGGTGACTTCGGGGCGACCATTGATTCAGGCTCGCGGGCTGGTGAAGCGGTTCGGTGGCTTCACCGCCGTGGACGGCATCGATGTCGAGGTGCGCTCGGGTGAGGCGTTCGGCTTCCTCGGGCCCAACGGCGCCGGCAAGTCCTCCACCATGCGGATGGTCGGCTGCACCTCTCCACCGAGCGGGGGCGAGCTGCGCATCCTCGGCCTGGACCCGGTGGTCGACGGGCCGGCGATCCGGGCGCGGCTCGGGGTGTGCCCGCAGCTCGACAATCTCGACCCGGAGCTGACGGTCCGGGAAAACCTCACCGTCTACGCCCGCTACTTCGGCATCTCACGGCGGGCGGCCCGCGAGCGGGCCGACGAGCTGCTCGACTTCGTCCAGCTCACCGAGCGCGCCGACAGCAAGGTCGACCCGCTCTCCGGCGGGATGAAGCGTCGGCTGACCATCGCCCGCGCGCTGGTGAACGACCCGGAGATCGTGCTGCTCGACGAACCGACCACCGGGCTCGACCCGCAGGCCCGACACCTGGTGTGGGAGCGGCTGTTCCGGCTCAAGCAGCAGGGCGTCACGCTGGTGCTCACCACGCACTACATGGACGAGGCCGAGCAGCTCTGCGACCGGCTGGTGGTGATGGACGGCGGCCGCATCGTCGCGGAGGGGTCGCCCCGGGCGCTGATCGAGCGGCACTCCACCCGCGAGGTGGTCGAGTTGCGCTTCGCCGCCGAGTCGCAGGAACCGTTCGCCAGCAAGCTCGACGGGCTGGGGGAGCGGGTCGAGGTGCTGCCCGACCGGGTCCTGCTCTACGTGCCCGACGGCGACGCGGCGGTCGCCGAGGTCACCGCGTTGGGGCTCAACCCGGCCAACGTGCTGGTGCGGCGCAGCGGCCTGGAGGACGTCTTCCTGCACCTGACCGGCCGCACCCTGGTCGACTGACCGACCTCGGCTGATCGTTGGCAGCTCAGCGACAACTTCTCCGGCGTGTCGCACCGCTCAGCTGCCAACGATCGCCGTTCGACTGCATTCGATCTTGGGCGTAACATCGCCCGACCGACGGGCCGGTGGATGCAGGTGACCTTGCGTAGCATCGCCAGCCCGGCGAGCGCATCCGCCCGTTCAGCAGCCAACCACGGGGGTTCCATGTCCAACATGCCGACCAACAGCCGGCATCAGGCCGGCCTGACCGCCCTCTACCTGGGCATCTTCGCCACGGTCTGGTTCAGCGTGCCGGCGGTGGAGCAGCCGTGGCGCGCCTTGTTGGTGGTCGGCAGCGTGGCGTCCATGATCACCGCCGTGCTGGGCGGTGTGATGTCTGGCCGTCCCCGGGGCGAGGGTGGCGGTGCGCAGGAGCGGGCGACCAACCGGCGGTACCTGCTCATCGTCGTCGCCGAGTTCGCCGCCGCCGGGCTGGGCGCCGTCCTGCTGGCTGCCGCCGACCGGTCCGAGTACATTCCGGTGCTGGTCTGCGCGGTGGTCGGGCTGCACTTCTTCCCGCTCGCTCCGCTGCTGCGAGACCCGCTGCTCAGGCCGCTCGGTGTCGCGCTGTGCGTGGTGGCGGCGGCGGGGCTCGTGGCCGCGTTCGGCTCGGCGGTCGCCGCGGGTCGGGTGGTCGGCACCGGTGCGGGGCTGCTGCTGCTCGGTTACGCCGTCCAGGCACTGGTCCGCGCGCGCCGGCCGGCCTGACCGGCACGCGAGGCAGGCGTGAATTGCGCGCGCACCCGCCCCGGGGGGGGTTGATCGACTCCGCTTTCTGGAAGTCGGGCTGTCCGGGCAACGTGGACACCGCGAGTTCCTGGAAGCCGAGTCGATCAAGCCGCTGAAACCCGGGCGACACGCTTCCGGGGGCGTCGTAGGGTGACCGGCGGCCTGTCGTACCCCGGAGGTAGACAGGTCGTGGTGGTCGGCATGGTGGGTGGGGGTGGTCGTGGTGAGCGTGGCGACAGCGACGCGCGGGCGGTTCCCGTGGGTGCCGGCGTACGCGGTCTTCGAGCACTATCTGGTGGGTCTACGACGCACCTGGCGGGCCGGGGTGTTCTCGTCGTTCCTGCTGCCGGTGCTGACCGTGCTCGGCTTCGGGTTGGGCGTCGGCGCCTACATCGACCAGGGCGTCGGCGGGGTGCGCTACCTCGACTGGCTGGTGCCCGGGCTGATCGCCTCGACCGCGCTCCAGGTGACCGTCGGTGACTCGACCTGGCCTGTGTTCAGCAACTTCCAGTGGGTCAAGACCTACTTCGCGCAGAGCGCGTCGCCGCTGCGGGTGGGCGACATCGTGGCCGGGCACCTGGCCTTCGTGCTGTTCCGGGTGCTCACCACGATCGTGGCGTTTCTGCTGGTCACCGGGCTGTTCGGGGCGCTGCGGTCGCCGTGGGCGGTGGTCACCCTGCCGGTGGTCGCGTTGCTGGGGCTGGCCGTCGCCGCGCCGACCTTCGCGTACGCCGCGTCGGTGTCCAGCGACAGTTGGCTCGCGATGCTGTTCCGGTTCGCCGTCATCCCCATGACGCTCTTCGCCGGGGTGTTCTTCCCGGTCGAGTCCCTGCCCGACGCGCTGCGGTGGCTGGCGTACGTGACGCCGCTGTGGCACGCCGTCGACCTGTGTCGCGCGGCCACGCTCGGCATCGCCCCACAGTGGTCGGTCGCCGGGCATGTGCTCTACCTGGCAGCCTGGGCCGTCGCCGGTTGGCTGCTGGCGTTGCGCACGTTCCGTCGCAAGCTCGTCGTCTAGGGAGGCCGCCGTGGTCACGCTGATCCTGCCCCGGCTGGTCGACGTCTCCGCCGCGTCCCGGCGGTCGGCGTCGGTGGTCGAGCGCAACCTCTCGGCACTGAAGTCGGTCTACTGGCTGCTGCTGCTGTCCGGCTTCGTGGAGCCGCTGCTCTATCTGCTCTCCATCGGGGTGGGCGTGGGGGCGCTCGTCGGCGACCTGCCGCTGCCCGACGGCCGACTGGTCTCGTACGCGGAGTTCGTGGCCCCGGCGATGCTCGCGTCCTCGGCGATGACCGGGGCGCTCGCGGAGACCACCTTCAACTTCTTCGGCAAGATGAAATACATGAAGCTGTACGACGGGATGATCGCCACCCCGGTACGGCCGTTCGAGATCGCCGTTGGCGAGCTGGGTTGGGCGATGCTGCGGGGCAGCGCCTACTCGGCCGCGTTCCTCGGGGTGATGGTCGCTCTGGATCTGACCAGCGTCGGCCGCGCCTTGGCCGCCCTACCGGCCGCGGTGCTGGTCGGGTTCGCGTTCGGGGCGCTCGGCATGGCGATCTCCACCTTCATGCGCAGCTGGCAGGATTTCGACCTGGTGGGCTCCGCGCAGTTCACGCTGTTCCTGTTCTCCGGCACCTTCGTGCCGGCGCAGGCCTACCCGACTCTGCTGCACTGGCTGGTCGAGGTCACCCCGCTGTACCGGTCGGTGCACCTGATCCGTGGGGTCGCGCTGGGCGGCGGTGGCTGGGTCTGGGTGCTCGACGTGCTCTACCTGCTGGCGATGCTGGCGGTCGGCCTGTTCGTGGCCTCCCGTCGGATGGGCAGGTTGCTCTACAAGTAGGGGTTATCCGCGCGCGTTCACGGGGCATGTCCGGTGGTGACACCACCGACGAAGAGGAGGGGCGATGGCCTCGGACGAGTCTTCCGCCCAGCGGGAGCGGGAGCGTGATGCCGCGAACGCGCCGGTCGGGCCCGACGCGGGGCCGGACAGCCCCACCGATCTGCCCGGCAGCGGTTGGAAGGCGGCGCTGCGCCGGACGGTCCGCGAGTTCCAGGACGACAGCCTGACCGACTGGGCGGCGGCGTTGACCTACTACGGGGTGCTGTCCATCTTCCCCGGCCTGCTGGTGCTGATCTCCCTCCTCGGCCTGCTCGGCAAGAGCGCCACCCAGGGCGTCAAGGACACCGTCAACCAGGCAGTGCCGAACGACAGCATCCAGAAGATCATCGAGGAAGCGATCGACACCGCCCAGCAGAACGGCGGTCTGGCCAGCGTCGCGGCGATCATCGGTCTGTTGGCCGCGTTCTGGTCCGCGTCCGGTTACATCGGCGCGTTCATGCGCGCCTCGAACACCATCTACGACGTGCCGGAGGGGCGGCCGATCTGGAAGACGCTCCCGATCCGGCTTGGCGTGACCGCGGTGGTCGGGGTGTTGCTGCTGGTCAGCGCGGTGATCGTGGTCTTCACCGGTCGTCTCGCCGAATCGGTGGGTGACGTGATCGGGCTGGGCTCGACGGCCGTCGCGGTGTGGGACGTCGCCAAGTGGCCGGTCCTGCTGATCCTGGTCAGCCTGATGTTCGCGATCCTCTACTGGGCCTCGCCGAACGCGCGGCACGGCGGCTTCCGCTGGGTCAGCCCGGGCGGGGTGCTGGCCGTGGTGATCTGGCTGGTGATCTCCGGGCTGTTCGCCTTCTACGTGAGCAACTTCGGCTCGTACAACAAGACGTACGGGGCGCTCGCCGGCGTGATCATCTTCTTGGTCTGGCTCTGGCTGAGCAACATCGCGATCCTGCTGGGTGCCGAGTTCGACGCCGAGTTGGAGCGGGGCCGCGCCATCGAGGCGGGTCACGACGTCGACGACGAGCCGTACGTCGAGCTGCGCGACGACCGCAAGCTTCGCAAGAAGAGGGGATCCGCCGGCCGCAGCTGACCGCCTCGCACGAATCGCCCCGCCACCGCACGTCCGGCTGGCGGGGCGATTTCGTGTCCATCGATGGAACTGCTGGCAAGCGGATGCGGGCGGCCCGTGATCCTTTTCTTGATCGACTAGTAGCTTTTGTTCTTTCGGACAAAAGTTGGTCTCGGAACGGTTGAAGCTCTGGACAGGCGGCGCGGAACGCTCCTACTGTGTCGGACACAACACATCGACATGACGTCGATGTGAACGAGGCTGATGAAGAGGTGGCCCCCGTTGCGGACCGTCGATCCCCTGCACGTACGACTGTTGCGGTTGCTCCGCGACGAGGGGGCCGTGTCCCGGGCCGAGCTGGGCGACCGGCTCCAGATGCCGCGCCCGCGCATGCTGGCCGAGCTGGAACGTCTGGTCGCGCTGGGCTACGTCGCCGAGGCGGGGCTGGCCGCTTCCCGAGGTGGGCGTCGCTCGACCCTGGTGGAGCTCAACCCGAAGCTCCGCTTCGCCGCCGTCGACCTCGGCGCCAGCTCGATAGACATCGAGGTGGTCAACGGCCGCCTCGAACCGGTGGCCCACTACGGCGAGGCCGCCGACATCCGCAACGGCCCGAAGGTGACCCTGCAACGGGTCAACGAGTTGCTGCACAAGGCCCGGGTCGACGGCGCGTACGAGCGGTTGGACGCGGTCGGCATCGGCGTACCCGGCCCGGTCAGCTTCCGCGACGGCGTTCCGGTCTCGCCGCCGATCATGCCGGGCTGGGACCGGTTCCCGGTGCGCGAGCTGCTCAGCCGAGAGCACGGCTGCCCGGCGGTGGTCGACAACGACGTCAACATCATGGCGATCGGTGAGCGGCACGGCGGGGTCGCCCACTCGGTGGACGACTTCCTCTTCGTGAAGATCGGCACCGGCATCGGGTGCGGCATCTACCTCACCGGCGAGGTCTACCGGGGCACCGACGGTTGCGCCGGCGACATCGGCCACATCCAGGTCGACTCGCACGGTCCGATGTGTTCCTGCGGCAACATCGGTTGCCTGGAGGCGCTGTTCAGCGGTGCCGCGCTCGCCAAGGAGGCCACCGCGGCCGCCCGCAGTGGCGTCTCGCCGGCGCTCGCCGAGCGGATGACGCTGCGCGGTGTGGTGACGGCCCTCGACGTCGCCGAGGGCGCCGTCGAGGGAGACGTGGCCTGCATCCAGCTGATCCGTGACGGCGGACGGCGGGTCGGCGGTGTGCTCGCCGGCCTGGTCAGCTTCACCAACCCGTCGATGATCGTGATCGGCGGCGGGTTGGCCCAGCTCGGGCACATCCTGCTCGCCGAGATCCGCAGCGTGGTCTACCGCCGGTCGCTGCCGTTGGCCACCGGCAACCTGCCCGTTGTGCTGTCCGAGCTCGGTGGCCGTGCCGGTGTCACCGGGGCGGCGGTGCTCGCGAGTGACGTCGCCTTCGCGGAGGCGTCATGAGCGCGAGCAGTGAGCCGGGCTCGCGAGCCCCGCAGTCGCGACCAGCGGCCGGTGCCGTGAAGTTGACCGAGATCCTGTCGTGAGCGAGGAGGAGACTGTGGCTCTGCCCGAGGATGACGCCGCCACCGCGTCGGCTGAGGCCGTCGCCGAGGCACCGCTGGTCGAGGCTCCCGCTGACACCGTCGCGGGCGAGGTGGTCCTGCGCCTCACCGATGTGGTCAAGACCTTCCCCGGCGTACGCGCGCTCGATGGTGTGCAGCTGGAGGTGCGTGCCGGCGAGGTGCACTGTCTGCTCGGTCAGAACGGCGCCGGCAAGTCCACCCTGATCAAGGTGCTCTCCGGGGTGCACCAACCGGATTCCGGGCAGGTGGAGTGGCGCGGCGAGCCGGCCACGTTCGCCAACCCGCAGGCCGCGATGAAGGCCGGCATCGCCACCATCTACCAGGAGCTCGACCTCGTCGAGGACCTGTCGGTGGCGGAGAACGCCTTCCTCGGCCACGAATACCGCAGCTTCGGGTTCGTCCGGCGCGGCCGGATGGCCCGGCACACCCGGCAGATCCTCAGTCGGCTCGGCCACGGCGAGATTCCGCCCGGGCGGATGGTCCGGTCGCTGCCGGCGGCGGGCAAGCAGATCGTCAGCATGGCCCGGGCGCTGTCACACGAGGCCCGACTGATCATCATGGACGAGCCGAGCGCCGTGCTGGCCCATGACGAGGTCGGCAACCTGTTCCGGATCATCCGGGAGCTGACCGCGCAGGGCATCGCCGTCATCTACATCTCCCACCGCCTGGAGGAGATCCGCGAGATCGGCGACCGGGTCACCGTACTCAAGGACGGCCGGACCACCGCGGCGAACCTGCCGGCGCGCGACACCCCGACCCGCGACCTGGTCAGCCGGATGACCGGCCGGACCATCGAGTACGTCTTCCCGGACCGGCCCAGCGACGACGCCGCGGGTGCCGACCTGCTCCAGGTGCAGGGGTTGACCCGGCCCGGCGAGTTCGCCGACGTCTCGCTGAACGTGCGTGCCGGGGAGATCGTCGGCATTGCCGGGCTGGTCGGCTCCGGCCGTTCCGAACTGCTGGAGACCATCTACGGCGCCCGTCTCGCGGAGGCCGGCTCGGTCCGGATGAACGGCAAGGTGCTGCGTCCCGGCGTGGGCGCGGCGGTGCGGGCCGGCATGGGGATGGCCCCGGAAGAACGCAAGAGCCAGGCGCTGCTGCTCGGTGAGCCGATCTACCGCAACGTCACGCTGGCCACCTTCGGCCGGTACGCGCGGCTCGGCTTCACCAACGCCGCCAAGGAACGCGCCGAGGCGGACCGGATCGCCGAGACCCTGGAGCTGCGGCCCCGGGACGTCGACCGGCCGGTACGCACGCTGTCCGGCGGCAACCAGCAGAAGGTCGTGGTCGGGCGGTGGTTGCTCGGCGGCACGAAGTTGTTGCTGCTCGACGAGCCCACCCGGGGCGTGGACGTGGGCGCCCGGGCTGAGCTCTACCAGGTCATCCGGGCGTTGGCCGCTCAGGGCGTCGGCGTGCTGCTGGTCTCCAGCGAGGTGCCCGAGGTGCTGGGTCTGTCCGACCGGGTGCTGGTGATGCGGGAAGGGCGGGTCGTCCGCGAGGCCGCGGCCGGCGAACTCGACGAGAACACTGTGCTTGACCTCGTGATGGCGGGGTCCTTGATGGAAGGCGCACCGGCATGAGCGACGCGACTCCCACTCCCACCGCGACACCGGAGCGCCCGCAGCTTCCGGCGCAGTCGCCGCCGGTGGACCCGGCGGAGACGGCGGTGGCCGGCGATAAAGCAGCATCCGCGGGTCGGCTCTCCTGGTGGCGGGGCGACGGCGGCGACGGCGCCAAGCGCAACCTCGGTCTGATCGGTGTGTTGGCCGCACTGATCGTGGTTGGCGCGGTGACCAAGCCGGATCTCTACGGTGACCCGAACTGGGTCTGGAACAACGTCCTGGCCATCCTTCAGCTCGCCTCGGTCGTCGGCGTGGTGACGGTCGGTATGACGTTCGTGATCATCGGCGGTGGCATCGACCTGTCGGTCGGGGCGATCGTCGCGCTGGCCGGCGTCTGGTGCACCACGGTGGCCACCCAGAGCTACGGCGCCGGTGGGATGATCTTCACGGCCCTCGCGGTCGGCATCTGTGTCGGTCTGGTCAACGGGGTGCTCATCTCGTACGGGCGGTTGGTGCCGTTCATCGCGACGCTCGCGATGCTGGTGGCGGCGCGGGGCCTCGCGGCGTCGATCTCCAACAAGCAGACCCAGGTGTCGAGCAGCACCTTCATCAACGACATCGCGGCGCGCAAGGTGATCGGTATTCCGATCCTCGTCTACATCCTCGGCGCGGTGGTGCTGGCCGGGTGGGTCGTGCTCAACCGGACGACCTTCGGCCGGCGGACCATCGCCGTCGGCGGTAACCCGGAGGCGGCACGGCTGGCCGGCATCAACGTCCGCCGCCACACCATGCTGCTCTACGCGCTCTCCGGTCTGTGCTGCGGCATCGCCGCCATCATGCTCACCTCGCAGGCCACCTCGGCGCAGGCGGCGATGGCCAACCTGTACGAGTTGGACGCGATCGCCGCGGCCATCATCGGTGGAACGCTGCTCAGCGGTGGTCGGGGCACGATCGTCGGCTCCCTGCTCGGCGTCATCATCTTCGCCACGATCACCAACCTCTTCGCCATCAACGGCCTCTCCATCGAGGCGCAGAACATGGTCAAGGGCGGCATCATCGTCGCCGCCGTCCTGGTCCAGCAGTTCCAGTTCAAGTCCGTCACTCGGCTCCTCGCGCGGAACAGGGTCACCACCGCTACCTGACGCACCGCACCGTTGTCCCGGGCGACGTCGAGAAATTCGACAGTGGCCGGGCCTCGCACACCCTCACCAACTCAAATCCCGCTCCCAGGAGGTCATTCATGACCCAGCACAGTCGCGACCTGTCGCGCCGCCGGTTGCTCTTCGGTGGAGCCGCAGTAGGCGCCGCCACCCTTCTCACCGCCTGCACCAGCAACGAGACGCCGGCAGCCAGCACCCAGACCAAGGCCGCCGGAGACAGCGCCGGCAACAACGCGCCGGGCAAGAAGGTCGTCATCGGCTTCTCCGCGCCGGCCGCCGACCACGGCTGGATGGGTGCGATCCACGCCAACGACAAGGCTCAGGCCGCGGCCTACTCGGACGTGGAGTTCAAGGAGGTCGACGGTGGGTCGAACTCCGAGGCCCAGCGCTCCACGCTCGGCACCCTGATCGCCCAGAAGCCGGACATCATCGTCGTGCTGCCGCACGACGGCAAGGAGGTCAACGCCGTTGCCCTCCAGGCGATGCAGGCGGGCATCCCGATCGTGAACCTCGACCGGGCGTTCCCCGACGCGCTGGCCTCGCGGCTGGTCATCAAGGGCGACAACTACGGCATGGGCGTCTCGGCCGGGCACTTCATCGGCAAGCAGCTCAAGGCCAAGGGCATCGCCAACCCGGTGATCGGTGAGATCGCCGGCCTGGAGATCCCGCTGACCGTCGAGCGCAGCGCCGGCTTCGCGGCGGCCCTGGCGACCTACGGGTTCAAGGTGAACAACCGTCGCTCCGCCGAGTTCACCTCGGACAGCGGCCAGCGTGAGGCGGCCCAGCTGCTCCAGGCGCTGCCGAAGATCGACGCGGTCTGGAACCACGACGACGACCAGGGCATCGGTGTGCTGGCCGCCATCAAGCAGGCCAACCGGTCTGAGTTCTTCATGGTCGGCGGCGCCGGCTCGAAGCTCGCGATCGACGCGATCAAGGCCGACAACACCGTGCTCAAGGCAACGGTCACGTACAACCCGTCGATGGCCTCGTCGGCAGTCTCCCTCGCGCGGCTCGTCGCGCAGGGCCGGGGCCTGGGCGACCTGACGGAACTGCAGGTTCCCAAGGAAGTAACCCTGGCCTCCGAGACGATCACCAAGGAGAACGCGAGCAGCTACGACAAGCTCGGGTTCTGACATACCGGGGGGAGACCCACCTTGTCCACGACAGACAAAGAACTGCGGGTCGGCATGGTCGGCTACGCGTTCATGGGCGCCGCGCACTCACAGGCGTGGCGCACCGTGAACCGCGTCTTCGACCTGCCGGCGCGGGCCCGGATGGCGCTGATCTGCGGTCGAGATACAACGAAGGTGGCGGATGCCGCCGACCGGCTCGGCTGGGACGCGTACACCACGGACTGGCGTGACCTGATCAACCGGGACGACATCGACGTGATTGATGTCTGCACACCGGGCGACAGTCACGCCGAGATCGCGCTCGCCGCGTTGGCCGCCGGTAAGCACGTCCTGTGCGAGAAGCCGTTGGCCAACACGGTGGCGGAGGCACGGGCGATGACCGCTGCGGCGGAACTCGCCCGGGCCTCCGGGGTGCGGTCGATGTGCGGGTTCAACTACCGCCGGGTCCCCGCGGTCACGATGATGCGCCAGTTGGTCGCCGACGGACGACTCGGGGTGATTCGACACGTCCGTGCGACGTACCTGCAGGACTGGATCGTGGACCCGCAGTTCCCGCTGGTCTGGCGGTTGCAGAAAGACAGGGCGGGCTCCGGCGCGCTCGGTGACATTGGTGCGCACATCATCGATCTGACCCAGTTCGTCACCGGCCAGAAGATCAGCGGGGTCAGCGCGGTCACCGAGACGTTCGTCAAGGAACGGCCGTTGCCGGCCGAGTCGAGTGGTCTCGCGGCCACTGTGGACGGCCACACGGCGCCCACCGGGCCGGTCACCGTCGACGACGCCGCGGTCTTCGTGGCACGGCTCGACGGTGGCGCCCTGGCCACGTACGAGGCGAGCCGGTTCGCCACCGGTCGCAAGAACGCGTTGCGTGTCGAGATCAACGGCTCGCTGGGCAGCGTGATCTTCGACCTGGAGCGGCTCAACGAGCTGGAGTTCTACGACGCCACCAGGCCGAGCGTGGAGCAGGGTTTCAGCCGCATCCTGGTGACCGAGGGCGAGCACCCGTACATGTCGGCGTGGTGGCCTCCGGGCCACATCATCGGCTACGAGCACTCGTTCACGCACGAGATGCGCGACTTCATCGAGGCGGTCGCCACCGGCGTCGACCCGACTCCGTCCTTCGCCGACGCGTTGCAGGTCCAGCTGGTGCTGGACGCGGTGACCCGCTCGGCGGAACTCGGTTCCTCCTGGACCGAGGTGGAGCCGGCGCTGATCGCGGCGGCCGTCTGACCATCGACCATCCGCGATGGGTGGTGATCGCACCACCATCGCCCTACCAGCTTCCCGAAGCCGACCGGCGAGGGACCGGCCGCGGATTGCGCCCTGCGGCCGGGACGAGGTCGGCGTCGGAGAGCGTGCGGCCGGGCACTGCGGCCCGGTGGCGCACGAGCAGGACGGTCGTCCGGTGCGACCGGACCGGGATTCCCCGGCCGCACCGGAGGACCGCCACCAATCCGGAGATCCGGAGGACCTGATGGCATCGCCCGCCGCTGCCCCCACCCGTACCGCATCCACCCGCCGACGTCCGGCGGGTCGTGCTGCGGTCGGTGACCTGGTGGGCACGGCGGCCTGAGACGCCCGGTCGGGACGCATCAGCGCCCCGGCCGGTCGGGTGCGGGGGAGACAGGGTCGAGACGCCGACCCGACCCTGTCTACCAAGCCCCGTCTGCCCGCGCCCGGACCGGAAACCGGTCCGGCGTCGTCGCCGCCGACGCCGACGTCGGAACCCGGTGCCAAACCGGTGTGGGACGGGCGGACGGGGCCCCGCAAAACCGGGGCGTATCTTTCCGAAACATATTCTGATATTCCTATATTTAGCGGTACCGCGGTTCCTCGTGAACGGGGAAGGAGCACCATGCGAACAGGTGTCTGGCTGGTAGGAGCGCGTGGTTCCGTCGCGACCACCAGCATCGTCGGGGGGCTCGCGCTGCGGGCTGGCCTGGCCGGACCCACCGGCTGCGTCACCGAGCTGCCCGAGCTGCGTGGCCCCGCCCTGCCGACCTTCGCCGACCTCGTCTTCGGCGGGCACGACCTGGCCACCACCCCGCTGTCCAAGCGCGCCGAGGCCCTCGCCGACGCCGGTGTCATCCCCTGGCGGCTGGTCGCCGCGCTCCCCGACGAGCTGAACGCGGTCGAGCAGGAGCTGCGCCCGGCACCGGTCGGTGCCACCCAGGCTGACCGGGCCGACGCCGTGGTCCGCGACCTCACCAGCTTCCGTGACCGGCACCACCTGGACCGGGTGGTGGTGGTCAACGTCTCCGCCACCGAACCGGCACCGGAGCCGCACCCCGGGCACGCCGACCCGGCCGCGTTGCGCGCCGCCCTCGCCGGGCCGGACGAGGTGCTGCCGGTCAGCTCCCTCTACGCGTACGCGGCGGTGCTGGCCGGCTGCCCGTACGTCGACTTCACCCCGTCCACCGGGCTGCGGCTTCCCGCGCTGGCCGCGCTGGCCGAGGAGGCCCGACTGCCGTACGCCGGGCATGACGGCAAGACCGGGGAGACCCTCGTCAAGTCGGTGCTCGCGCCGATGTTCGCGATGCGCAACCTGGCCGTGCGCTCCTGGTCCGGGGTCAACCTGCTGGGCGGTGGCGACGGCGCCACCCTCGCCGACCCGGCCGCCAACGCGGCGAAGGTGCAGAGCAAGCAGCGGGTGCTCGGCGAGACGCTGGGCTACGTCCCGCAGGGCGGCACCCGCATCGAGTACGTCGAGGATCTGGGCGACTTCAAGACCGCCTGGGATCTGATCACCTTCGCCGGCTTCCTCGGCACCGGCATGCGGATGGAGTTCACCTGGCACGGCTGCGACTCCGCGCTGGCCGCGCCGCTGGTGCTCGACCTGGCCCGGCTCACCGCCGCCGCGCACGCCGCCGGGCAGGTGGGGCCGCTGGCTGAGCTGGGCTTCTTCTTCAAGGACCCGCTCGGCTCGCCCACCCACTCGCTGGGCGAGCAGTGGGCCCGGCTGAGCGACTTCACCCGGCAGCTGCACGCCGGCGGGGACGGTGTCCATGACAACGTTGGCTGATCTCGCCGAGTTGGTTCGGGCACCGGCCGCGCTCTCGGTGCCCGGTGACGTGATCGCCGGTGCGGCGGCGGCCGGCGCGCTGAGCCCGCGTACGCCCGCCCTGGCCGGTGCGTCGGTGCTGCTCTACTGGGCAGGCATGGCCGCCAACGACTGGGCCGACCGGGGCCTGGACGCGGTGGAACGCCCCGAGCGCCCGATCCCCAGCGGTCGGGTCACCCCGGCCGCTGCGGTGGGCCTCGCGGCGGGTCTCACGGCCGCCGGCGTGGGCCTGGCCGCCGCCGTGGGCGGTCGCCGCGCCGTCGCGCTCGCCGTGCCGCTGGCCGCCACCATCTGGGGGTACGACCTGCTGGCCAAGAACACCGCCGCCGGTCCGGCCGTGATGGCCGCCTGCCGGGGGCTGGATGTGCTGCTCGGCGCGTCCGGTGGGCGGGTGACCCGGGCGTTGCCGGCGGCGGCGACGGTCGCCGCGCACACCTGGACGGTCACCGCACTGTCCCGCCGGGAGGTCACCGGCGCCGACGCCAAACTGCCGATGCGCACCCTCGCGGGCACCGCGTTGGTCGCCGCCAGTGCCGCCGTCGCCGTGCCGGGCGACCGACGCGCAGCCCTCCGAACGGCGAACCAGACCGCGGTCACCGACCAGACCGAGACCGTCGACGAGGCCGGTGTGCGCGCGGGTCGCAGCCGGTCGGCCACGATCGCGGCGGTGCTGCCCGCCGTGCTGGCCGGCTGGTACGCCGCCCGCTACGGCGCGGCCCAGGCCGAGGTGGTCCGGGACCCGTCGGCCGGGCGGGTCCGCGCGGCCGTCGGCGCCGGGATCACCGGTCTGCCCGCCCTCCAGGGGGCGCTCACCGCGCGCGGTGGAGCAGGTCTGCTCGGGGTGGCCGTCGCGGCGGCCGCGCCGCTGGGTCGACGGTTGGCCCGGAAGGTCTCCCCGACATGAGCATCCCCGAGCCCCGGCCCGGTGCGCCGGCCGCCGACACCACGACGCTGCGCCTCGGGTACGGCACCAACGGCTTCGCCAACCACCGGCTCGACGACGCGCTCGCCGTCATCGCCGACCTCGGCTACGACGGGGTGGCGCTCACCCTGGACCACGACCACCTGGACCCGTTCGCGCCCGGCCTCACCCGCAGGGTCGCCGCCGTCGGCAAACGGTTGGAGGCGCTCGGACTGGCCGTGGTGATCGAGACCGGGGCCCGCTACCTGCTCGACCCGTGGCACAAACACGCTCCGACGTTGCTGCACGACGACCCGACCCGGCGGATCGAGTTTCTGCGCCGCGCCGTGCGGATCGGCGCCGACCTGGGCGCCGAGGCTGTCTCGTTCTGGGCCGGTGTCCGACCCGAGGCGGTGTCGCCGCAGTGCGCCTGGGACCGGCTGGTGGCCGGCTGCGCCACAGTGGTCGACGCGGCCGACACCGCCGGCGTCACCCTCGGCTTCGAACCGGAGCCCGGCATGCTGGTGCAGGACATCGCCGACTGGCGTCGGCTGCACGCCGCTCTCGACAACCCGGCCCGCTTCGGCATCACCCTCGACATCGGACACTGCCGGTGCCTGGAGCCCTGGCCGGTGCCGCAGTGCGTCGCCGAGGTGGCCGACCACCTGGTCAACGTGCAGATCGACGACATGCGCCGGGGCGTGCACGAGCACCTGGAGTTCGGTGTCGGCGAGATCGACTTCCCGCCGGTGCTGGCCGCGCTGCGCGACGCCGGCTACCGCGGCCTGGTCGCCGTCGAGCTGCCCCGGGACTCGCACGCCGCGCCCGCCGTGGCCGCCCGGTCGATCGAGTTTCTGCGCGCCGCCGCCGCCACCGATTACCACCCTGCCCGCACCCTTTGCTCTGCACCCACCGAGGCGACACCCACCAAAGAGGCCCCGGTGCATATGTAGGTGCAGAGCAAAGGTGGCAGGCACCGCGTAGCAGTAAGGGGAGGAGACGGGATGACACCGGATTCACTACGGGCCGCGCTGCGAGGCGTACCCGATCCCGATTGGTTGGACACGGCGCTGCGCCGGGTCACCACCGAGCCCACCGCGATCACCCGGCTCTTCCCCGCCGCAGGTCGGCGTTGCGGTCGGGGCGCGTTGCCCGAAGCGCCCGGCTGGACCGCCGACGACGCGGCCCGGGTGCTGCTGCTCACGGCGCTGCCCGGCGACCACGCGGCGTACGCCGACAGCCTCTACCGGCACGGCGACGCGGCCGAGCGGCGAGCCGTGCTGCGGGCACTGCCGCTGCTGCCGATCGGCGCCGCCGGCGTGCCGCTGCTGCACGACGCGATCCGCACCAACGACACCCGGCTGGTCGCCGCAGCCCTCGGCCCGTACGCCCGACACCTCGACCCGGCCGCCTGGCGGCAGGCGGTGCTCAAGTGCGTGTTCAGCGGCGTCCCCCTCGCCGCCGTGGCCGACCTGGACACCCGGGCCGACGGGGAGCTGGCCGCGATGCTGGCCGCGCTCGCCGCCGAACGGCACGCCGCAGGCCGGGACCTGCCCGCCGACGCCACCGACCTGCTCGACCGGCTCACCGCCGCACTGCCCCGGGAGGCGTGAATGCGCATCTTCGACCCCCACATCCACATGACCTCACGCACCACCGACGACTACGAACGGATGGCCGCAGCCGGAGTGCGCGCGGTGGTGGAGCCCTCGTTCTGGCTGGGTCAGCCGCGCACCAGCGCCGCCTCGTTCACCGACTACTTCGACTCGCTGATCGGGTGGGAGCCGTTCAGGGCCGGTCAGTTCGGGGTGCGGCACTTCGCCACGGTGGCCCTGAACCCCAAGGAGGCCAACGACCCGCGCTGCCGCCCGGTCCTCGACCTGCTGCCCCGCTACCTGGACAAGGACGCGGTGGTGGCGGTCGGCGAGATCGGGTACGACTCGATGACGCCGGAGGAGGACGAGGCGTTCGCCGCGCAGCTCGCCCTGGCGGTGGCGTACGACCTGCCGGCGCTGGTGCACACCCCGCACCGGGACAAGGCGCGCGGCTGCGAACGGACTCTCGCCGTGGTCGCCGAATCCGGCATCGAGGCGGGTCGCGTGGTGGTCGACCACCTCAACGAGGTGACCGTCAAGCTGGTCCGGGACAGCGGCTGCTGGTTGGGCTTCTCCATCTACCCGGACACCAAGATGACGCCGTCACGGATGGTGGAGCTGCTGCGGGAGTACGGCACGGAGCGGATGCTGGTCAACTCGGCCGCCGACTGGGGGCGCTCCGACCCGCTGCTGACCCGGGCCACCGGCGAGGCGATGCTGCTGGCCGGGTTCAGCGACGACGACGTCGAGCAGGTGCTGTGGCGCAACCCGGTGGAGTTCTACGGGCAGTCCGGCCGGCTCGACCTCACCGACCTGGAGGTCACCGCCGTGGACCCGCAGACCGGCAACTCGATCCTGCGCGGCGGCAGCTGATGCGGCTGCGACATGCCGGCGGCGACACCGTCCACCTCGGCTACTGCACCAACGTGCACCCCGCCGAGGACCTCGCCGGCATTCTCGGTCAACTGGACACCTACGCCGTGCCGGTCCGCGAGGCGCTCGGCAGCGACCTGCTCGGGCTCGGCCTGTGGCTGGCCGCCCCGGTCGCCGCCGAGCTGGCCGCCGACCCGACGCTGCGCCGCCGGTTGCGCACCGAACTTGACGCGCGCGGGCTGGAGGTGGTCACCCTCAACGGCTTCCCGTACGCGGCCTTCCAGGCCCCCGTGGTCAAGCAGGACGTGTACCACCCGGACTGGACCACCGAGCAGCGCCTGACGTACACGCTGAATCTGGCCCGGGTGCTCGCGGACCTGCTGCCCGACGACGCCGCTCGGGGCTCGATCTCCACCCTGCCGCTGGCCTGGCGGCAACCGTGGGACACCGACCGGGCCGACGCGGCCCGACGCCGGCTCGACCAGCTGGCCGCCGGCCTGGCCGCCGTGCAGCGCGACACCGGCCGCGAGGTGCGGGTCGCCTTCGAGCCGGAGCCCGGCTGCGTCGTGGAGAGCACCGGCCAGGCCGCCGAGCTGCTGTCCGGGATGGACACCGAGCGGCTGGGCGTCTGCGTCGACCTGGCCCACCTGGCCTGCGCCTGGGAGGAGCCGGCCGAGGCACTGGAACGACTGCGGGCGGCCGGGCTGCCGGTGGTGAAGGTGCAGGTCTCCGCCGCCGTCGAGGCCACCGACCCGGATGGTGGGGCCGAGGCGTTGCGCCGCTGGGTGGAGCCACGCTTCCTGCACCAGACCCGGGGCGCCGGTTGCGCCGGTCTGGCCGACCCGGCCGACCCGGCGTACGCGGCCGACGACCTGGACGAGGCACTGGACAGGGCGCTACCCGGGCCGTGGCGGGTGCACTACCACGTGCCACTGCACGCCCCACCCGAGGAACCGCTCGGCTCGACCCTGCCGGTCCTTCGCGCGGCCCTGAGAGCGCTCTTCGACGGCCCGACCGCTGGCTGCGACCACCTCGACGTCGAGACGTACACCTGGGGGGTGCTGCCGGCCGCACGACGGCCCGGCACCGACGCGGAGCTGGCCGCGGGCATCGCCGCGGAGCTGGCCTTCGCCCGGGACGAACTGGTCGGCCTCGGCCTGACCACAGAGCGATCCGTGAGCATGGGGGTGACGCGATGAGCCGGCGACTGGTGGTCCTCGACGTGGTGGGGTTGACGCCCCGACTACTGGCGCACATGCCTCGACTGCGAGGGGTCGCCGACGGCGGCTTCCGGGCCGAGCTGGGCACCGTGCTGCCCGCCGTGACCTGCTCGGTGCAGTCCACCTTCCTCACCGGCGAGCCGCCCAGCGGGCACGGGATCGTCGGCAACGGGTGGTATTTCCGGGAGCTGGGCGAGGTGCTGCTGTGGCGGCAGCACAACGCGCTGGTCGGCGGGGAGAAGCTCTGGCAGGCGGCCCGCAAGGCCGAGCCGGGCTACACCGTCGCCAACGTCTGCTGGTGGTACGCCATGGGTGCGGACGTCGACTGGACGGTCACGCCACGCCCCGTCTACTACGCCGACGGGCGCAAGGAGCCGGACTGCTACACCGACCCGCCGGAGCTGCACGACGCGCTCACCGGGCGGCTGGGCACCTTCCCGCTGTTCACCTACTGGGGGCCGACGGCCGGGTTGCCGTCGTCGCGGTGGATCTGCCAGGCGGCCGAGCAGATCCTCGCCGACGTGTCACCCGACCTGACCCTGGTCTACGTCCCGCACCTGGACTACGACCTGCAACGCTTCGGTCCCTCGTCGGCCCAGGCCGCCGCAGCGGCAGCCGAGCTGGACGCGGTGCTCGGGCCACTGCTGGACGCCGCCCGGGCGCGCGACGCCACAGTGGTGGTGCTCTCCGAGTACGGCATCACCGACGTGTCCCGGCCGGTGGACGTCAACCGGCTGCTGCGCGCCGAAGGGCTGCTGCGGGTGCACACCCAGGCCGGCATGGAATACCTCGACCCGTGGACGTCGAAGGCGTTCGCGGTCGCCGACCACCAGATTGCCCACGTCTACGTCAAGGACCCGGCCGACGTGCCGGCGGTGGCGAAGCTCTGCGCCAACCTGCCCGGGGTGGCCGAGGTGCTCGACGCCGAGGGCAAGGCCGCGCACGGTCTGGACCACCCGCGCGCCGGTGAGCTGGTGCTGGTGGCCGAGCCGGACGCCTGGTTCACCTACTACTACTGGCTGGACGACGCCCGGGCGCCGGACTTCGCCCGCCTCGTGGAGATTCACCGGAAGCCGGGTTACGACCCGGCGGAGCTGTTCTTCGACCCGGCCAACCCCGGTGCCGCGAAGGCCCGCGCCGGAATGGCCCTGGCCCGCAAGAAGCTCGGCATGCGGTACCTGATGAGCGCTGTCGGCCTGGACGCCGGCGCGCAGGCGGTACGAGGCTCGCACGGGCGGCTGCCGGACGACCCGGCGGACGCCCCGGTGCTGCTCTGCTCCGACCCGACGGCCGCCCGGGACCGGATCGCGGCCACCGAGGTCAAGGCGCTGCTGCTGGAGTTGGCCGGGCTGGGCGCCGGCGGTACGGGCGGGCCGGGGGAGGGGGCATGACGGTCACCGTCGCGCCCACCGACGCGAGCGGGTTGCGGGCGCGCTTCGACGCGGAGCTGGCCGGGTTCCTCGAACGGCAGGGCCCGGACTGGCCCGACGGCGCGCCGCGCGGCGTGTTCACCGCCCTGCAACGGTTCGTCCTGGCCGGTGGCAAGCGGTTGCGCCCGCTCTTCTGCTACTGGGGCTGGCGCGGGGCGGGCGCGGCCGACGGCACCCCGATCGTGGTGGCGGCCGCTGCCCTGGAGCTGTTCCACGCGTTCGCGCTGATCCACGACGACATCCTGGACGGCAGCGACCGCCGCCGGGGTGAGCCGTCGGTGCACCGGCTCTTCGCCGACCTGCACGCCCGCTCGTCCTGGCGCGGTGACCCCGAGGCGTACGGCCGCAACACGGCGCTGCTCTGCGGGGACCTCTGCGCGGCCTGGTCGGATCAGATGTTCCACGAGTGCGGGCTGAGCACCGAGCAGGTGCACCGGGGGTACGGCGTGTTCGCGCTGATGCGTACCGAGGTGATCGCGGGGGAGTACCTGGACCTGGTCTCGGGCGTGGGTGACGGCTCGGTGGCCAGTGCGCTCACCGTGATACGGATGAAGGCTGCCCGGTACACGGTCACCCGGCCGCTCCAGATCGGTGCGGCCCTGGCCGGCGCCGGCCCGGAGTTGATCGCCGCGCTGGGCGAGTTCGGTGACCCGCTGGGCGACGCGTTCCAGCTCCGCGACGACGTGCTGGGTGTCTTCGGGGACCCGGCGGTCACCGGCAAGTCGGTCCTGGACGACCTGCGCGAGGGCAAGCCCACGGTGATGATGGCGCTGGCCCGCAGCGCCGCCGACCGGTCGCAGACCGCCCGGCTGCGGGAGCTGTTCGGCAATCCGGCGTTGGACGCCGACGGCGCGGCGGAGCTGCGCGCGATCATCGAGGCGACCGGTGCCCGAGAACGGATCGAGCAGATGATCCGGGTGCGGACGGAGGCGGCGCTCGTCGCCCTGCGGGCCGCGACGGTGGCCGACGAGGCTCGCTCGGCGCTGGTCGCGCTGGCCGGGCAGGCGATCGACCGCCGGGCCTGACCGGCAACTTTCGATCAGATCGACGAAAGTTGATGCTGAATCGCCGGAAGGTATGGACACATCGACAGGTCCAACTTAGTGTCGTGACCAACACGACAATGTTTCGTCGAGGTGAACCGGCGGCGCGGTAACCCATCGACCCCCACCATCACCGCTACGGCATCCGGCGCGACGGCGCGCGCCCGCCTGGCAGTCACTCGTCAGGAAGGGGCAGCACACATGTCCATGAAGGACGCTCCAAGACAACGATCCCGACGATGGTTCTCCGCCGGATCGACAGCGCTGCTGGTGGTCGCGGCCGGCACGGTAGCCCTCGGCGCCGGCCCGACCCCCGCGCAGGCGCACACGATCAACGCGACCGACTTCCAGCAGGTCGAGCTCGCCCGTGGCGTGAGCGACATGGGTGAGCCGATGTCGCTGGCGGTGCTGCCGGACCGCTCCGTCCTGCACACCGCCCGCAACGGCACCCTGCGCCGCACCGATGCGAGCGGCACCACCTCCGTGATCGGCACCCTGTCGGTCTACCAGCACGACGAGGAGGGGTTGCAGGGCGTCGGCGTCGACCCGAACTTCGCGAGCAACCGCCAGATCTTCCTGTACTACGCCCCGCCGCTGTCGACGCCGGCCGGCGACGCGCCGGCCACCGGCACCGACTTCTCGGCCTGGAACGGTGTCAACCGGCTCTCCCGGTTCACCCTCAACTCCGACTTCACGATCAACCAGGCGAGCAAGGTCGACGTGCTCGACGTCCCGGCCAGCCGAGGTGTGTGCTGCCACGTCGGCGGGGACATCGACTTCGACGCCGCCGGCAACCTCTTCCTGTCGACCGGTGACGACACCAACCCGTTCGAGTCGGCCGGCTACTCGCCGCTGGACGAGCGGACCAACCGCAACCCGGCGTACGACGCGCAGCGCAGCGCCGGCAACACCAACGACCTGCGGGGCAAGATCCTGCGGATCAAGGTGAACGCCAACGGCACCTACTCCATCCCGTCGGGCAACCTGTTCGCGCCCGGCACGGCCAGGACGCGGCCGGAGATCTACGCGATGGGGTTCCGCAACCCGTTCCGGATCAGCGTGGACAAGGCCACCGGTGTCGTCTACGTCGGTGACTACGGGCCGGACGCCGGCACCACCAGCTCCACTCGCGGGCCGTCCGGCCAGGTGGAGTTCAACCGGGTCGCCGCGCCGGGCAACTACGGCTGGCCGTACTGCACCGGCACCAACACCTCCACCGAGACGTACAACGAGTGGGACTTCGCCGCCAACACCACCGGCGCGAAGTTCAACTGCACCGGCGGGCCGACCAACAACTCGTTCCGCAACACCGGCCTGACCACCCTGCCGCCGGCCCAGCCGGCCTGGATCCGGTACGCCGGCGACGCCGGCACCCCGACCGAGTTCGGCGGCGGCTCCGAGTCGCCGATGGGCGGCCCGGTCTACCGGTACAACGCCTCGTCGACCTCCACCACCAAGTTCCCGCAGTCCTTCGACGGGCAGTTCTTCGCCACCGAGTTCGGCCGTGGCTGGATCAAGCCGATCCACGTCAACTCCGACGGCTCCCGGGGCACCATCGACACCTTTCCCTGGGTCGGCAAGCAGGTGATGGACTCGGCGTTCGGCCCGGACGGCGCGTACTACGTGCTCGACTACGGCACCGGCTACTTCAACGGTGACGCCAACTCGGCGCTCTACCGCTTCGACTACGTCGGTGGCGGCAACCGGGCACCCACAGCCGTGGCCAGCGCCAACCGCACCTCCGGTGCGGCACCGCTCGCGGTGACCTTCTCCTCGGCCGGCTCGTCCGACCCCGAGGGCGGAGCGCTGACGTACTCGTGGGCGTTCGGTGACGGGACCACCTCGACCGCGGCCAACCCGACGAAGACCTACACCGCCAACGGCAGCTACACCGCCACCCTGACGGTTCGGGACCCGCAGGGCGCCACCGGCAGCAGCAGCGTCCGGATCAGCGTCGGCAACACCGCGCCCACGGTGACCATCAACAACCCGGGCAACGGGCAGCTGTTCAGCTTCGGTGACACGGTGCCGTTCAGCATCACGGTCACCGACCCGGAGGACGGCACGATCGACTGCACGAAGGTCAAGATGACCTACGTGCTCGGGCACGACCAGCACGGGCACCAGATCACGTCGCAGACCGGCTGCTCCGGCTCGATCACCATCCCGGTCGACGGTGAGCACGACGACGCGGCGAACATCTTCGCGATCTTCGACGCCGAGTACACCGACGCCGGCGGGCTGACCACGCACACCCAGCACACCCTGCCGCCGCGGCACCGCCAGGCCGAGTTCTACGGCACCTCGTCCGGGATCAACGTGTTCAGCAAGACCACGGCCGAGGGTGGCAAGACCGTCGGCGACATCAACAACGGTGACTGGATCGCATTCCAGCCGTACCGGCTCGGCAACGTGACCTCGTTCAACGCCCGGGTCTCCTCGGCGGGTGCCGGTGGCACCCTCCAGGTCCGGGCCGGCTCCGCCACCGGCACGGTGCTCGGCTCGGCCACGGTCCCCGTGACCGGCGGCTGGGAAACCTTCGCCACGGTGACCGGGACGATCACCAGCCCGCCGACCGGCACGACCACGCTCTACCTGACCTTCGCCGGGTCGGGCACCGGGGCGCTCTACGACCTGGATGCCTTCACCTTCGTCACCGGTACGCCCCCGACCGGCGGAAGCGGCCCGATCAAGGGTCTCGGCGGCAAGTGTCTGGACGTACGCAGCGCCGCCACGGCCGACGGCACCCAGATCCAGATCTATACCTGCAACGGCAGCGCCGCGCAGACCTGGGCGGTCACGCCGAACTCCACGATCAGGTCGTTGGGCAAGTGCCTGGACATCTCGGGTGGTGGCACCGCCGACGGCACCAAGATCCAGCTCTGGACCTGCAACGGGACCGCTGCGCAGAACTGGGCGGCCCAGGCCGACGGCACGCTGCGTAACCCGTCGTCCGGCAAGTGCCTCGACGTCTCCGGCAACAACTCCGCCGACAGCACTGTGGTCCACCTGTGGACCTGCGTCAGCGGTGCCGCCAACCAAAAGTGGATCCTGCCCTGAGCTGAGCGGAGGGGCCTCTTGTCAACGCCTAGTGTGGTGCGAGGGGCCCCTCCTAACGTAATTAGGAGAGCGATATGCGCAGACTCCTGCGACCCGTCCTCGGTGCGGCAATGGCCGCACTCGCCGTCATCGCCTGCACCACCCCGGCCAGCCCCGCCAGCGCCGCCGACGCCCCGTACGACGTGCTGGTGTTCTCCAAGACCGCCGGGTTCCGCCACGACGCCATCCCGGTCGGCATCCAGACCATCCGCGACCTGGGTGGAGCGAACAACTTCACCGTCACCGCCACCGAGGACGCCGCCGCGTTCACCACCAGCAACCTCGCCCAGTACGAGGCTGTGGTCTTCCTCAACACCACCGGCGACGTGCTCAACGCCAGCCAGCAGACCGCCTTCGAGTCGTACATCGCCTCCGGCCGCGGGTACGTGGGCGTGCACGCGGCCGCCGACACCGAGTACGACTGGCCGTTCTACGGCAACCTCGTGGGCGCGTGGTTCGCCTCGCACCCGGCGATCCAGCAGGCCAACATGAAGGTGGAGGACCGGGGCCACGCGGCGACCGCGCACCTGCCGCAGACCTGGACCCGCACCGACGAGTGGTACAACTACCGGACCAACGCCCGGTCGACCGCCCACGTGCTGGCCACGCTGGACGAGTCGTCGTACTCCGGCGGCGGCATGGGCTCCGACCACCCGCTGAGCTGGTGCAAGAGCTACAACGGTGGCCGGTCGTTCTACACCGGTGCCGGGCACACCCAGGCGTCGTACGCGGAGCCGGCGTTCCGGGCGCACCTGCTCGGCGGCATCCGGTACGCCTCCGGCCGGAGCAAGGCCGACTGCCGGCCCGAGACCGGCTACACCCCGATCTTCAACGGCTCGACGGCCGGCTGGTCGCAGGCCGGTCCGGGCAACTTCACCAACTCCGACGCCACCCTGACCTCGGTCGGTGGCATGGGGTTGTACTGGTACAACACGAAGCAGTTCACCAACTACTCGCTCAAGCTGGACTGGAAGCTGGCCGGGGACGACAACTCCGGCATCTTCATCGGCTTCCCGCCGTCCAGTGACCCGTGGTCCGCGGTGGACAACGGGTACGAGATCCAGATCGACGCCACCGACGCCGCCGACCGCACGACCGGGTCGGTCTACACCTTCAAGTCGGCTGACACGGCGGCCCGCGACGCGGCACTCAACGCGCCGGGGGAGTGGAACACCTACGAGCTGCTGGTCGAGGGCGAGCGGTTGCAGATCTTCCTCAACGGAGTGAAGATCAACGACTTCACCAACACCAACCCGGTCCGCTCGTTGGCCGGTCACATCGGCATCCAGAACCACGGCACCGGTGACGACGCCTCGTTCCGCAACATCCGGGTCAAGGAGCTGGGCACGACGCCACCGCCCACCGGCACGATCCAGGCCGAGGCGTTCAGCTCGGCCAACGGTGTCTCCGCGTTCACCAAGGCGGGCGCCAACGGTGGGCAGACCGTCGGCTACATCGACCCGGGTGACTGGGCCGCGTACAACGGCGTCAACCTGGCCGGGGTCACCTCGTTCACGGCCCGGGTCGTCTCCGGCGGCGCGGGTGGCGCCATCCAGGTGCGCACCGGTTCGGCCACCGGCCCGGTGCTCGGCACTGTCGCGGTGCCGAACACCGGCAGCTGGACGACCTTCGCCAACGTCTCCACGGCGCTGTCCAACGTCCCGTCCAGCACCCAGAACCTCTACCTCACCTTCACCGGTAACGGCACGGGGCTCTTCGACCTGGACGACTTCACCCTGGTCAAGGGCAGCGGCGGCGGCACCGGGGTCGGCCCGATCAAGGGTCTGGCCGGCAAGTGCCTGGACGTGCGCAGCGGCGGCACCGCCGATGGCACCCAGATCCAGCTCTACACCTGCAACGGCAGCGCGGCACAGACCTGGACCGTGACGCCGAACTCGACGATCAAGGCCCTCGGCAAGTGCCTGGACGTCTCCGGCGGCGGCACCGCCGACGGCACCAAGATCCAGCTCTGGACCTGCAACGGCAGTGGCGCGCAGAACTGGGCGGCGGCGTCCGACGGCACCCTGCGCAACCCGTCGTCGGGCAAGTGCCTGGACGTCTCCGGCAACAACTCGGCGGACAGCACCGTCGTACACCTCTGGACCTGCCTCAACGCGGCCAACCAGAAGTGGACCCTGCCCTGACCGACTGAGCCTGGAGGGGCCGCCGCTCACGGCGTCGGCCCCTTCAGGCACCCGGCCCGAGCGCCGACGAAGCCCGGCCGGCGTGCCCCGGCGGCCGTCGCGACGGCGCGGGTCGGGAAGCGGTGTCCCTCACGGGCGTGATGCCTCTGAGTCATCTTGATGACTCAGAGGCATCACGCCCGCACTGATTCGTCCGCCGCCCCGCGGACGCCCGCGGACCGGCTCACAGCCGACTGCCGTACCTTGACCTGCATGGGGCGGTTCGCGCAGTGGCGCGGGATGGTGCTGGCGCAGGGGCACCGGCTGGGTGACGCGCTGCGCCGGCCCGACGAGCCGGACGACCCGACCGGGCCGACTCCGAGCCTGAATCGGCTCGACGCGCTGGTGGAGGGCTTCGCCGCCGGTCAGCCGGTGCGGTGGAGCCTGGCCGGGCAACCCCGGCCGCTGCCCGGGCCGGTCGACGTCGTGGCGTACCGGATCATCGAGGAGTCGCTCACCAACGCGTGCCGGCACGCCCCGGGCGCGCCGGTCGCGGTCCGCCTGCGCTACGACGCCACGGGCATCACCATCGAGGTACGCGACGAGGGCACCGGTGCCGTGCCGTCAGGCCGGCGCGGCCAGGGGGCCGGGCGGGGTCTGCTCGGCGTACGCAGGCGCGCGGAGCGGCTCGGCGGCACGTTCTCCGCAGGCCCACGCGCCGGTGGCGGTTTCGCCGTGCGGGCCGCGCTGCCCGCCCCCGAGGAAATGATCGGATGATCGGCCGACCGCAGGGCTTCCCCGATGGGGTGCTGCGGAAATAAGGTGGGGGCGGCGACCGTGCTGGTGGCCGGTGACCCGGTGGGAGGCGCAACCCGCTGGGCCCAGGTGTGTTCCGCACCCACCGGTGACCGCCCGGTGCCGCGTACGTCCGGTCACCCTCGCCCCGGTCCGCACCTGGAATCCCCCATGACAACAGGGGAGAAGAACAATGGCGCGACCCATCACGCTCTTCACCGGCCAGTGGGCCGACCTTCCGTTCGAGGAGGTTTGCCGGCTCGCCTCCGAGTGGGGCTACGACGGTCTGGAGATCGCCTGCTGGGGCGACCACTTCGAGGTCGACAAGGCGCTCGCCGACGACTCCTACGTTGAGCGCAAGCGGGAGACTCTCGCGAAGCGCAACCTTGAGGTCTTCACGATCTCCAACCACCTGGTCGGTCAGGCGGTCTGTGACCACCCGATCGACGAGCGGCACCAGGACATCCTGCCCGGTCGGATCTGGGGTGACGGAGAGCCCGAGGGGGTCCGCCAGCGGGCCGCCGAGGAGATCAAGGACACCGCGCGGGCGGCGGCGAAGCTCGGGGTGAAGACCGTCGTCGGCTTCACCGGCTCGTCGATCTGGCACACCCTGGCGATGTTCCCGCCGGTGCCGCCGTCGATGATCGAGCGCGGCTACCAGGACTTCGCCGACCGGTGGAACCCGATCCTCGACGTGTTCGACGAGGTGGGGGTGCGGTTCGCCCATGAGGTGCACCCCAGCGAGATCGCGTACGACTACTGGACGACGAAGCGGACGCTGGAGGCCATCGGCAACCGGCCCGCGTTCGGGCTGAACTGGGACCCGTCGCACTTCGTGTGGCAGGAGCTGGACCCGGTGAACTTCATCTTCGACTTCGCCGACCGGATCTACCACGTGGACTGCAAGGACGCCAAGGTCCGCACCGGGGACGGCCGGCGTGGCCGGCTCGCCTCGCACCTGCCCTGGGCCGACCTGCGCCGCGGGTGGGACTTCGTCTCCACCGGGCACGGCGACGTGCCGTGGGAAGACTGCTTCCGCGCGCTGAACGCGATCGGCTACACCGGCCCGATCTCGATCGAGTGGGAGGACGCCGGCATGGACCGGCTCGTCGGTGCCCCGGAGGCGTTGCAGTTCGTCCGCCGGCTGGCCTTCGACGCCCCGAGCGCTGCCTTCGACGCGGCGTTCAGCAGCAAGGACTGACCGCACCTCGGACAGACCACGGGCCGGTCGCCCTGCGGCGACCGGCCCGTCGACGTGCGGTTGGTCAGAGCGTGCTGGCGTTCGTGCCCGAGCCGGACGGCTTGGTGCGGGGGTTGTTGGTGGACGACGGCGACCCGGAGGTCGTGCCGACCGTGCTGGTGCCCGCCTTGGCGCCCACGGTTGCGGGCGTGCCGGCGAACGCGTCGTCGGCGGCGGTCAGCTCCTGCTTGCCGGTGCTGCCGTTACCGTTGCCGCTGCCCAGCTTCTCGCCCAGTTTGGTCTGGCCGAGCTTGTCCTTGCCCTCGCTGTAGAACTTGTTGGCCTGGGCCTGCGCGACCCCGGCCGCCTCCTGGACGGTCGGGTGGTCGAGCACCTTGCGGCCCCGAACAACGAGCTCCTCGTACTTTTCCCGGCCGGCACGGGCGCCCAGGACGAATCCCGCAGCCAGCCCGCCAAGAAACATGATCTTTCCGCGCATGGCGGCTCCTTCCGTACCTGACGCGCCTGTCGCTCCGTCGAGTTGCCCCGTCGGAAGGCGACCAATTCGCGCCTGCGTCCTCTGTCCGCAGCTAACTACCCATCCTGCTCTCCGCTCAAGCATGCTTGTGCCCGGATGGCGATTTACCCCGATTGTCGATGCCTCCCGGAGCCTGACCTGCGCGTCTTGATCATCGGGTGATGGAGCGGAACCCACTGGACCATCACCGGGGAATGTCCTGTACTCTTGTCCCGTCGCACGGCGTCGGCGAGATCCGATTCCGAGCGGTGCACGATCCCCTGTAGCTCAATTGGCAGAGCAGCCGGCTGTTAACCGGCAGGTTATTGGTTCGAGTCCAATCGGGGGAGCTTCTCCACCCAACGCCCGTCGGCAGCACGCCGACGGGCGTTTTCGTGTGCTCGGCCCCGGTTTCACCCTCCCTCGGCCTGCCTGAGCGGCAGGATGGTCGATGTCGACGCTCAGGCTCCCGCTGCGTCGATTCATGCGTCGATCCTTGGGGTGAGTGCGGATGTCCGGACGAGGCGGCAGGGCCACGCTGATCGCGGTGGCGGTCGTGCTGGCCTGGCTGGTGATCGGCGGCGTGGCCGGCCCGTACGCCGGGCGCCTCAGCGAGGTCTCCACCAACGACAACGCCGCATTCCTGCCCACCGACGCCGAGGCGACCCGTGCCCAGGACCTCGCCGGTGAGTTCGTCGACCGGCAGACCATCCCGGCTCTGGTCGTCTACGAGCGGCCCTCCGGGATCACCGACGCCGACCGGCAGCGGGTGAGCGCCGACGCGGCCCGGTTCGCCCAGGTGCCCGGCGTGGTCGCCCCGCTGCCCCCGCCCATCCCCAGCGAGGACGGCCAGGCACTCCAGATCGTCGTGCCGGTGGACGACGCCGAGGGCGAGGAGATCGGCACTGTCGTCGAACAGTTGCGTGACATCACCGGCGGGGACCGGGACGGCCTCACCGTGGACGTCTCCGGACCGGCCGGCCTGCTTGCCGACCTGATCAAGGTGTTCTCCGCCATCGACGGGCCACTGCTGCTGGTCACCCTGGTCGTGGTGCTGATCATCCTGCTGGTCGTCTACCGCAGCCCGGTGCTCTGGATCTTTCCGCTGCTGGCCGCCGGGATGTCGTACGCCCTCGCCTCGGTGTTCGTCTACCTGCTCGCCGACGCCGACGTGGTGAAGCTCAACGGGCAGGCCCAGGGCATCCTCACCGTGCTGGTCTTCGGCGCGGGCACCGACTACGCGCTGCTGCTGATCGCCCGCTACCGGGAGGAGCTGCACCGCCACGACCGCCCCTGGGCCGCCATGCGCACCGCGTGGAAGGGCGCCGCGCCGGCCATCATCGCGTCCGGTGGCACTGTCATCGTCAGCCTGCTCTGCCTGCTGCTGTCCAGCCTCAACTCCAACCGGGCGCTCGGCCCGGTCGCCGCCATCGGCATCGGCGCCACCCTGCTGGTGATGCTCACCTTCCTGCCCGCGCTGCTGGTGCTCGGCGGCCGTTGGGCGTTCTGGCCCCGACGGCCCCGCGAGGATCAGGCCGACCCACGCGCCGAGCACGGCATCTGGAGCCGCATCGCCGGCTTCGTGGCCCGACACGCCCGACCGATCTGGCTGAGCACCGCGGTCGTACTGGCCGTCCTCACGCTCGGGCTCACCCAGCTCGGTGCCACCACCCTCGGCCAGTCCGACCTGTTCACCCAGCGCACCGACTCGGTCGACGGCGAGGAGGTGATCGCGCGGCACTACCCGGCCGGCACGGGCAGCCCGGCCACCATCTTCACCACCGAACAGACCGCCCGGCAGGTCACCCAGGTGGCGCAGGGCGTGCCCGGCGTGGCCGACGTCCGTCCGCTATCCACCGGCCCGCAGACCGGCCCACCCGATCCGAGCGCCACCCCGAAGGTCGTCGACGGGCGGGTGCAGCTAGAGGCGACCCTGGCCGACCCACCCGACAGCGACGGCGCCGAGCGGACCATCCGCGAGCTGCGGGCGGCCGTACACCAGGTGCCCGGCGCGGACGCCGTGGTCGGCGGCTTCACCGCGATCAACGTGGACACCTCGGACGCCGCGAAGCGCGACCAGAACGTCATCATCCCGGTGGTGCTGGTGGTCATCGCGGTCATCCTGGCCCTGCTGCTCCGCGCGCTGCTCGCCCCGGTGCTGCTGATCGCCACCGTTCTGCTCAGCTTCGGGGCGACACTCGGCCTCTGCGCGATCCTGTTCCGCCACGTCTTCGACTTTCCCGGCGTGGACTCGTCGTTCCCGCTGTTCGCGTTCGTGTTCCTGGTCGCGCTCGGCATCGACTACAACATCTTCCTGATGAGCCGGGTCCGCGAGGAGTCGGTCAAGCGCGGCACCCGCGCCGGTGTGCTCGCCGGCCTGGCCGTCACCGGCGGGGTGATCACCTCCGCCGGCATCGTGCTCGCCGCGACCTTCTCCGCCCTCGCCGTGTTGCCCCTCGTGGTGCTCGTCGAGTTGGGTACGGCAGTCGCGATCGGGGTACTGATCGACACGATCATCGTCCGGTCGCTGCTGGTGCCCGCACTCGCGTACGACATCGGGCCGAAGATCTGGTGGCCGGGCCGGCTGTCTCGGGCGAACGGTGAGCGGGAGGCGCGCGATGCTGGCTGAGACCGACGTGGTCATCGTCGGCGGCGGCCTGGCCGGCCTCGCCGCCGCCCGCCGGCTGCACCGCGCCGGCGTGCCCTGGCGGCTGCTGGAGGCCAGCGGGCGACTCGGCGGCCGGGTTGCCACCGACGTGGTCGACGGACACCTCGTCGACCGGGGCTTCCAGGTGCTCAACACCGCCTACCCCCGGCTCGGCACGCTGCTCGACACCGACCGGCTCGACCTCGGGTACTTCACCTCCGGCGTGCTGGTGCGCAAGGGCGACGACCTGCTGCGGCTGGTCAACCCGTTGCGGGAGCCGACCGGCGCCCCCGGCACCGCGCTCGCCGGCATCGGCTCCCTGCGCGACCGGCTGCGCTTCGCCGCGCTCGCCACCGGCTGCGCCACACTGCCCACGTCCCGGCTGCTCGCCGCACCGGAGACCAGCGCCGAGACGGCGCTACGCCGGGCGGGCCTCTCCGATGCGATCATCGAGGAGCTGCTGCGGCCGTTCCTGTCCGGCGTGTTCATCGACCGGCAACTGGCCACGTCCAGCCACGTCCTCGCGATGGTGCTGCGGTCGTTCGCCCGCGGCCGCATCGGCCTGCCCGCCGAGGGAATGGCCGCGCTGCCCCGGGCCATCGCCGACCCGCTCCCCGCCGACCTGCTCGACCTGGACATGCCGGTCGCCGAGGTCGCCCCCGGTCGGGTCCGCACCCAGGCCGGCGACATCCGCTGCCGGGCCGTCGTGGTCGCCGTCGACCCACCCGCCGCGTCCGCGCTGCTGCCGACCCTGACCACGGTACGGATGCACAGCTACACCACCTACTACCACAGCGCGCCCGAGCCGCCGCTCACCGAACCGATCCTGCTCGTCGACGGCGACCGGCGCGAGATCGTGGCGAACACGGTGGTGCTCAGCAACGCCGCCCCGACCTACGCGCCCACCGGACGGCACCTCGTCGCCACGTCGGTGGTCGGCCCGAGCGCCCCACCCGAGTCGACCATACGGGCCGAGTTGACCCGGCTGTACGGCCGTTCCACCGCCGACTGGACCCACCTCACCACAGTGGCCGTCCCGAACGCGCTGCCCGCAGCGCCACCACCGCAGGGGCGGCTACGCAAGCCCGTGTCGTTGGGGGAGGGGCTGTTCGTGGCCGGTGACCACCGCGACAGCCCGTCCATCCAGGGCGCTCTCGCCAGCGGCTGGCGCGCCGCCGGAGAGGTGCTGGAGGAGCTGCGCGCCGGCTGACGGGCGTACCCGAGCACGCTGTTATATTCCTGTAGCCCATCGTGCTGGTGCAGGCGTGGGCGCCGGCCGGCTCGGTGCTGGCTGCTGATCGCCGAGCGGGATAAGATCCGGCGCGGTGTTCGGGGCGGTAGCTCAGCCGGTTAGAGCAGGGGACTCATAATCCCTCGGTCGCGGGTTCGAGTCCCGCCCGCCCCACCAGCCGTTTTCCCTGTTCAGCCATGCTGCCGACGATCCGGGCGAACCGCATCGAGGTCTGGCCCGACACCCTCAGTCCGCACCGAGTCCGCAGCCGCACGACCCGCCGCCCGATCGAGGCGGTCAGCCACCTGGTCCAGGTCGTCCTCGAAGAGGTCCGCGTACACGTCCAGCGTCATGGCCGCCGAGGCGTGCCCGAGCATCCGCTGCACCGCCTTGACGCTGGCGCCCTCGGCCACCGCCAGACTTACTGCCGTGTGCCGCAACTCGTGCGGGGTCAGGCCGGCGAGACCGATCGACTCCGCAGGCCGATCGAAGACCCGACGGCGGAAGTTGTTGAGGACATGCCTCCGGCGGGCAGTGGACGCCCGCCGTGTCCACACTTCCGAACCCGTGTGGCTGTACAGCCATCCGTACAGCCAAGACCACCGGCCGACACCGACGCCACCCGACAACGGCGGACGGGCTGACCAGGTACGCAGCCACCCGACCAGCCCTCTGCGATCTTCTTCTAATCCCGAGGCCGGTCAGGGCGGTGTGGTCCCGTGATGAATGCGAAGATCTCCTATATGAAGCCAACCAAGAACCCGTGGTGGCAGACAGCAAAGACGCCGAAGCAGGGTTTCATCAGGGCAGGCGTCTGGCTCTTCCTGGCCGTCGGGTGGGTGGTCGTGGCCGTCGGAGACCCCACGCCGTGGCGTTGGGTATTTGCCGCACTGTGGACGGCCGGCGGGGTGGGCTACCTGGTGTCAGCCGCGTTGCTGCGGCGACGGCAGCGCGCGATTCAGGATAGGGGAGGGCCAGAAGCCGCGGTCCGGGCCGATTGAGCGCGATCCGTCAGCAACGGCCACGAGGATCGGCCCGGCATGAACGTGCAGCGGGGCAGGCGGTCCGCATCTGGTCCGCAAGAGGTCGACGGACGCCGGGGAGCGGTGAGAGATGTCGAGAGCCGTTTCCGCTGCTAGTAGCCCAACCGCCCAGCTCGCCGGGTCGCTCGTCTTGATCTCATAATCCCTCGGTTGCGGGTTCGAGTCCTGCCCGCCCCACCGAAACGGATACCCAAACGGAGGGTTCAAGACCCGCGAAGTTGCAGGCCACGGCCGGTATGTCGGAGCTCCCTCGTCGACATCAGGCGTTGATGGGCCCGTCCGATCACACCTTGAGGACATCCACGTCGTACAGCGCTATCGAGGCGTCGCGGGAGGCCAGGGTCAGACTCTCGGTGATCGCCTGGGCCACCAGCATGCGATCGAACGGATCGCGGTGATGCGGTGGCAGGCGGCCGGCGGCGATGGCGTGGGCGTGGGTCACCGGGAGTTCGCGGAAGCCCATGTCTCTTACCCGCTCGGCGAGGTCAGGGGGTCCGGCGAGTTTCCCCGCACTCTGTTTGATGGTGATCTCCCACAGGGTGACCGGGGAGAGGAAGATGTCCGGCTCGTGGCGTAGCCGGTCGAGGAACTCGGTGCCGAGGGTCGCGTCGCCGGTGATGGCCCAGAGCGCGACGTGGGTGTCCAGCAGCAGGGTCATGCGCCGACGCCGAAGTCGGCGGCGATCTCGGCGTTGGTCTGTGGTGAGTCCCAGTCGCCGGAGAGGTCCAGTTGGCCGGCGAGGGAGCCGACTGCGGTGCGGTTGGCCCGTCGAACCAGCGGCACGACCTTCGCCACCGGCGTACCGGCCCGGTCGATGATGATCTCCTCGCCGTGTTCCACCCGTTCGATGATGCGCGACAGATGGGTCTTGGCATCATGCATGTTGTAGTGCACTGCCTCAGCCGACATGGCGCAACCTCCTCGGTTAGCTAGGGGCTTAGTCTACCCTGCTTGGCCCCATGCGCCAGCGGTTCGGCTGGTGGGAGCACGCAATTACGTTGGAACGGCTCATTGAGTCAGACGCAACTGCTTCGGTCATGCGATTGCGCGCTTGACGCTCCTCCGATGATGGGCGCATGAGCCTGTATGACGAGGGGTGCGTGTGGTCGTGTCACGAAGGTTTCCCGCCGGATGGGTCCGGCTTGCACGCCTAAAAGTGGGAGAGCGGTCCCAGCCCGTGCGGGTGGGCATGGCCCAGGCCATGATCGGTGCGGGCCTGCTGATCCACCAGGCGCCCGAACAGGAAGCCCGGCACCAGGCGAGGCCGCGGCGGCGATCGTTGACTGCTCACCGTCTCGGATCAGTCGGATCGAGTCGGGCGAGATCAGACCTCGGGTCGGCGACGTCATGGAGTTGCTGGTCGCGTACGGCGTCAAGATTGACGAGGAGCCAGGGACCTCGCTGCTCGATCAGGCGCGCGGTCTGCGTGAGGACGGCTGGTGGCAGCGCCTCGGTGGCAAGTACGCCACCTACATCGCGTACGAGATCGAGGCCGTGGAGCTCAAGAACTTCGAGCCGATGCTCGTGCCCGGTCTACTCCAAACCGAGAGCTATGCCCGCGAGGTCAACGTCATCGGCCGGGAGACCGACCCGGATACCGTCGACCAGCGGGTTTCTGCCCGGATGACCCGGCAGGAGGTGCTTCGCCGGAAACCGACTCCGCTGCGGATGCACGCCATCCTCTCCGAGGCGTCGGTTCGCACCGAGGTGGGCGGCCCGGACGTGCTGCGTGAGCAACTCGATCACCTGGTCGCCTTGGGTCGGCTGCCGAACGTGACGATCCAGGTGCTGCGCTTCGAGGCCGGCGCCCACCTGGCGGACAGCAGCGGCTTCGCCCTCTCAGCTTTGAGCGGGATGAGCCGCCACTGGGCTACATCGAAACCCTGGCAGGCGCACTGTTCCTTGAGTCGAGCCGTGACCTGGCGCGGCTGTCGGCGGCGTACGACAATCTGAAGACGCTGGCGCGGTCACCCGCCGAGTCGATCAAGTTCGTCAAGGAGCTGAGCGAGCATGGAACGTAACGCCTGGCGCAAGTCGAGCCGTTCCGGCAACAACGGCCAGTGCGTGGAGGTGCGCGAGCGGGCTGCGGCAGTTGACGTCCGCGACTCCAAGGCGCCCAACACCGGGATGCTCAGCTTCGAGCCCGCCGCCTGGGATGCGTTCGTCGACAGCATCAAGGCGGACACCTGCCGCCCCTGAGTGGGAACGCATTGGCGGCGGCCCGCTTCACGCCCTAGCTGGGCTTGATGCTTGCGAGTTGAACGAGCAGCGAAATCAGCCGGTAGGCATTCCCGAAGTCAGCGGCCTGGAAGGCGACTGTTCGGCCGCCTCCGAGGCGGGTCACGCCCGGCACCAGAACTGCGAGGTCGACCATGTAGGGGCCGTACAGATCGACCTCGACGTCCAGCGGCCCGGCCATCTTCAGTGGGGGAATCGATCCGCGCCGGGTGATCGCATCAGCGGCGGCGCGGCGCAGCCGCTCGCGTGCCTCCTGCGGGTGTAGGGCCACCGCGGCGGCCTGACCCAGGGACTGCTTGACGGCGACGGTGACCGCCGAGGGCACCAGCTCGCTGAACTCCGCACACGCGCTGTCGTCTCCGCTGAGCAGAACGACGGGCACGTCCAAGTGTCCCGCCACGGCGGCGTTGAGGCCGATCTCGCCCAGCGAGCGTCCGCCCACCCGTACGTCGAGGATGCTGTCACTTATCGTGTGCGCCAGCACGGCAGGCCCGGCACCGGCCCGAGCGTGATAGCCGACGAACAAGGCAGCATCGGTCTGCTCGTCCAGCCCCGCGAGCATGCCCAGCGGGCGGGGTTTGCCTCGCACGAGGTGGGCACGCCGGTCGAGGTCCTCCGGCAGCAGGTTCCGAAACGTCCCGTGTGCGTCGGCGACCCACACCACGGCGTCGGGTTCGGCGTCGAAGACACCCGCAATCGCCGCGTTCGCTTCGGCCGTCATCAAGGCCCGGCCGCGCTCGTAGTCGTAGCGATCCGGATTCGTCTCGGTGGGATGCACGATCCCCGAGATGCCTTCCAGGTCCACCGAGATCAATGCCTTCATGAAGCTGGGACCCTACGCGCTCCTGGCACAACGGTCGAGGCTCCTGGATTCAGGACTGAGAGCTACCAGTGCGGCCCTCTGGGTCAGCGGCCGGTGGGGGAGCCGCACCTATGGGTGGTCCACGGGAGGGAGGTCCACATAATCGCCGAACGGCTCGATGGACCCATCCCAACCGTTCCAACCCTGTTGGCTGATCTGCCCGTTCGCGTAGGTGTACGACCAGCGGGCGCCGTCCTCGCCCTCGATCTGGACGGTTCCGGAGCGAACGAACGGCGCAATCGCGACGTAGAAGGCCGTCGTCTGGTTCGACCACTTGGGGTCGCCCTCGTCGTCGTAACCGAACTCGATCCAGTCTCCGTCGCGGACGATTGTGGCCCTGGCCGGATCCGCCAGGTCGACCAGCGTGCCATCCGACGGAAACTCATCCGGCCTGTACCAACCACCGCGTTCAGCCAGGGCGGCCTGGACGGCGGCGACCGCAGCGGCGTCCTCCGACTCCGGGAGGTTCAGACGGCCTGAGGGCATCACCGAATATCCCACGGCACGCACCCTACAACGGTCTATGCGCACCCGGCGCCGTCGCGAGGTCGTGGAACAGGTCACGTGCCGTTCGGCCGCTATCTTTGATCAACTGCGGTAGGCGTTCGGCGATCTCTGTCCCTGGGGACCACTGTCAGTGACGCGATAGCAGACAATGCATCCTCCGTCGGTCAGGAGAGCACTCGGTAGGTCACGTGCAGGACCGTGCTCGCTGCCCGCGCCGTCACCTGTTCGAGGCTCAGCGGCGGGACGCCCTCGAACAGCCGGACGCCGGCGCCGAGGGCGACCGGCGCGATGTGCAGCCGCAGCTCGTCGACCAGACCGGCGGCGAGGTACTGGTTGATGGTGGTCGCACCGCCGTGGATCAAGATCTCACCGCCACCGGCCGCCGCGCGTGCCTGCGCGAGCGCCGACTCGATCCCGTCGGTCACGAAGTGGAAGGTGGTGTCGCCCGCCATGGGCTGCGGCTCGCGCGCGTGATGGGTGAGCACGAACACCGGCTTGTGAAACGGTGGGTCGTCACCCCACCAGCCGTCCCACTGCCGATCCCACTCGCCGCGCACCGGGCCGAACATGTTCCGGCCCATGATGACCGCTGAGGCGGCGTTGCTCAGGTCGAGCTCGGCCTGGTTCTCCTCAGCGGCGTCGAACATCCAGGCGTGCAGCCCTCGGCCCCAGCCGTCGCCACCGTCGTCACCGAACGGGCGTTCCTCGGTCTGGTTGAGCCCGGCCGAGTACCCGTCGGCGGAGATGGTCTGGTCGGCGATCACCCTGCCGCTACGTGTGGTCACTGCGCTCACCTATCGGGGGGACGGGGACGGTTGGACGTTCCGGCCATCTACCGCCGGCCACGGCACGATGGGATCGACGGCAGTCGGACGGTCGGGCTGCGCTTGAACGAACATGAAAAGCAGGGCGGCGGCCAGCACCACGGGGGCCAGGGCGCACGCGACACTCACCACCACCACCGTGACCCGAGAGCTGCTGTCGGTCTCGGTCTCCCGTTTCGCGAAGGCATACACGCCCACCAGGAGGAGAACGAGCCACAGGGGCACCAGCAGGGGAGCGAGAGCGGGCCAGACGGGCCAGACCGGCTCGACGACGATGCCCGGGCCCAGGGCCATCCAGGTGAGGGCGACGCCCGGGAGGAGGCCAGCCGTCACCAGGGTGCAGACCAGCAGGGGTACGGGTCGACGTCGCCGTGCCACCCACCCGAACAGCGCCGCGCCGGCTGCGGCGCCGGCGAGGGTGCCAGCGACCGTGCTGGGTAGGAACTTGCCTGGCGCGGCCGGTGCGATGGTCAGCTCTGTTCCGCTAGCAGAATATTCGAGCGCAACCGTCAGTCCGTCGCGCTCGGCCCGCCAGCCGTCGCACAGGTAGCCAGGGACGCGGTGGAGCCCCTGCCACCCCTGCGTCCGGGCGCTGCGCCGGAACTGCTCGGCGAGCCCACAGTCGTCACCATCGTCGTACCAGAAGAACGCCTGGCCCGAGCCCAGGTCGTCGGCAGCGAGATGGACGCCCCACCGGTAGCCATACGCGACCCGACCAGAGTGGACCGGCACCGCACCAGGAAGCAACTGCGCTGCCATAGTCCGCGTCTGGTCGTCGGTGGGCGGCGTGACACCGCGGCCGCCGTACCAGGCGCCGAGGCTCAGGCCGACCGTACCCAGCATCACCGCACCGAGCAGCATCATCGCTACCCACCGCAGCCGATGGCTCATCGGCGCACCTCCCTGCCGTAGTGCGCCAGAGGGTAGCTCCCAGGGCCCGTGCGTGCTGCCCGGCGAGTGTCGCCCGCAGGGGCGACGTGGATCGTGTCCATTACGCGACGAATAGATCGAGTTCGCTGGGCGGGGGACGTTAGTTTGATTCGGTGATGTCAATCCCCGGCACGGGCGTACGCGTCAGGCTGCTCGGGCCGGTGGAGGTGATCGTCGCCGGCAGTCCGCAGGCGGTGAACGGTGTGCGCCGCAAGGCGGTACTGGCGACGTTGGCGCTGCACGCGGGCCGGGTGGTCAGCGTCGACCGGCTCATCGACGTGGTCTGGGGCGACCAACTGCCGGCCACCGCGGCGAACACGTTGCAGCGCCACGTCTCCTACCTGCGCGGGGTGCTCGGCGAGCCCGGGTCGATCGTGGCGCGTCAGCCCGGTTACGTGCTCGACACCGGGCCGGATTCCACTGACGTCCAGGCCGCCGAGCGCCTCATCGAGCTGGCTCGGCGTGCGACGGACCACAACGAGCAGGTGAAGCACCTGACGGCCGCGGTGGCGCTGTGGCGGGGCCCACCGCTGGCCGACGTGGCAGGGTCGGCCTGGCTTGAGGAGCAGGCGGAACACCTGGCACGCCTGCGGTTGGAGGCCGAACGATCGCTCGCCGAGGCCCGGTTGTCCGTCGGTGAGCACGCGGGGTTGGTCCCCGGGTTGGAACGGCTCGTCCGACAGCATCCCTTCGACGAGCACCTGCACGCGCAGCTGATGCTCGCCCTGTACCGCGACGGCCGACAGGGCGAGGCGGTGGCGACGTACCGGCGGCTGCGCGACAACCTGCGGGAGAACCTCGGACTCGACCCGGGTCCGCGGCTACGGGACCTGGAGTGCGCGATTCTGCGCCAGGACACCGCGATCGCCGCGCCGGCCGCGGCGGCACCAACGCGGGTCGCGGCGCAACTGCCTCCCCCCGTACCGACGTTCACCGGACGCGACGCGGAGCTGGCGGTCCTCGAGGCGCTCGTCGACCGGGGTGGCGCCGTGGTGGTGTCCGGGACCGCGGGCGTCGGCAAGACCGCGCTCGCCGTGCACTGGGCGCACCGCGCGGCCGAGCGCTTCCCCGACGGGCAGCTCTACGTCAACCTGCGCGGCTTCGACCCGGCGGCCACCCCGACCGACCCGGCGCGAGCGCTGCACGGATTCCTGGAGGCGCTCGGCGTTCCGATGGCCCGGATGCCGAGCGACAGGGACCTGATGGTGAGCCTGTACCGCACGACGGTGGCCGGCAAGCGCCTGCTGGTGGTGCTGGACAACGCGCGCGACGCGGAACAGGTCCGGCCGCTGCTGCCCGGCTCACCCGACTGTCTGGCGATCGTCACCAGCCGCGACCAGCTTCTCCCACTGGTCGTCACCGAGAGCGCCCAACCGGTGCCCCTCGACCTGCTGAGCCCCGGCGAAGCGCGCGACATGCTGGCCCGCCGACTCGGGGCGCGCCAGGTCGCCGCCGAACCCGGCGCGGCCGACGACATCGCCGACCGCTGCGCGCGGCTGCCCATCGCCCTGGCCATCGTCGCGGCCCGAGCCGCCACCAACCGGCACTTCTCGTTGGCGGCGGTCGCCGGTGAGCTGGGCGATCTGGGCGCCTTCCACGGCGGTGACGAGGCCACCGACGTCCGGGCGGTCTTCTCCTGGTCGTGCCGAACGCTCAGCCCACCGGCGGTCCGGCTGTTCCGGCTGCTGAGCCTGCATCCCGGCCCGGACGTCTCCGTCCCGGCCGTGGCCAGCCTGGCCGGGATCACCCCGCAGGCGAGCGGTCCGCTGCTGACCGAGCTGACCCGGGCGAACCTTCTGACCGAGCACACGTACGGGCGTTACGCGTTCCACGACCTGCTGCGCGCGTACGCCGCCGGCCTCGCCGACGAGGCTGAGGCACCGGCCGAGCGTGATGCCGCCGTCCACCGACTGCTCGACCACTGCCTGCACACCGCCCACGCGGCGGACCTGGCACTGCACCCGCACTTCAGCGACATCAGCCTCCCGCCACCGCGAGCGGGCGTGACGCCGGAACGGCCCAAGAACAAGCTGGCCGCCACGGCGTGGTTCACCGCCGAGGTTCCCGTTCTGCTCGCGGCGGTGCCACTGGCGGCACGGGCCGGGTTCGAGGGGCACGCCTGGCGGCTCGCCTGGACCATGGCCGGCTTCCTGCACCGGCAGGGGCACTGGCAGGACTGGCTGGGCACGCAACGCATCGCTCTGGCCGCCGCGTCCCGCATCGGCGATCAGACCGGGCAGGGCCACGCGCACCGCAGCCTCGGTCTCGCCTGTTCAAGGCTTCGACGGTACGACGAGGCCGACGACCACCTGCGCCGCGCGCTCGACCTGTTCACCGACGTCGGCGACGACGCCGGGCGGGCACACACCTGCCTGAACCTTGGTCAGCTGGCGGAGCGACAGGGGCAGCACCACCAGGCACTCGACCATTCCCGACGGGCGCTGACCCTGTTCAGGCGGGCCGGAAACGAGGCCGGGCAGGGGTACACCCTCAACGCGGTCGGTTGGCAGGAAGGACTGCTCGGCAACTACCACCGTGCCCTTGAGTCGTGCGGCGAGGCGCTGAGAAAGTTGCAGGAGGTCGACGACGTGCAGGGACAGGCCGACACGTGGGACAGCCTCGGCCACGCCCATCACCAACTCGGCGACGACCGGCGGGCCATCGCCTGCTACGAGCACGCACTCGACCTCTTCACCCAGGTCAACGACCGGTACGCCGAAGCGAGCACGTACGTCAACCTCGGCGGCAGCCACCGGGCCCTCGCCGATTTCGGTGCCACCCGGGTGGCGTGGCGTCGGGCCCTGAGCATCCTCGACGAGCTCGGCGATGCCGACGCCGACACGATCCGTGCCGACCTCGACCAGCTCGACGCCACGCGGCTGCACTGACGTACTCCGCTTTCAGCGCCGTTTCCGGGCCGCTTCAGCGCGGCCCGCCACTCTTCGGACACCAGTTTCTTTCCGAGGAATGGAGCGTTCGATGAAGCGTTTGGCACACCGCCTCGCGGTGATCGGGGTGGTCAGCGGGACGCTGCTGGCCATGTCCTCCGCGGCCGTGGCCCGGCCCGACAAGCCGCCGACAAAAGGCACCGACTGCGTGGTCCAGCACGTCGACGAGCGCGGCGGAGTCGTCCGCACCGAGACCGAGCCTGAGGGCCTGGAGCACGGCCAGTTCCGCTGCGAAGGCGGGCAGTGGACGTTCGCGTGGGACCCGTTCGGGGCGGACGACATGATCAGAGCCGGCGAGATCCAGATCGATCCGGCCGGTGCCGTCTCGGCCCGGCGGTTCACCGGCCCCGCGCTCGGCAACGACCTCACGGTGGGCGAGATCGCCACCATCGCCCAAGCCGTCAGCGGCAGCCGAGAGGTGCTGATCGACCGCGCGATCGTGGCGGTCGACGACGGCAAGGAGCGGACCTCGGAGCAGGTCGCGGCGCTGCTGGCCGGCAAGGACGACACCGGGGTACGAGTGCTGGACATCATCGAGAAGCCCGAGGCCGCCATGTCGACGAAGGACGTCATCGACGAGGCCGGCGGCACACCCGAGACGACAGTCGTCTACTTCAGCATCTGGGGCGCGATCAAGTCGGTGTTCGCGTGGATCGTGGACACGATCGGCGAGATCGGTGAGTGGATCGACGACCACTGCGACGTGGGGTCCCCCAACGATTTCGGCGACATCGTCACGTGTCGTTGGTAGCCCGTCCCACTCCGCCGAAACCGATCACCGAGATGAGGACAGGATGACAACTCTGCGGGACATCACCAGGCGCGTCACCATCATCACCACGGCCCTGATCGTGGGGCTGACAGCTTCGTACGCTCCGTCGCAGGCCGCCGAGGGCGAGGCCCGGACGACGGTCACCGACCACCCCGGTGCCCCGGGGACGATGCTCCAACAGTTCGAGGACCTGACCGGCCGGCCCGTCGGCGACCTGGACAAGGTGCTGGCCGTCGACGCGGGAGGCCGCGATCTCACCAGCGACCAGCTTGCGGCGCTCGTCGCCGGTGAGAAGGTCGACGGCGTCAAGGTCGTGGGCACGATGCCGGGCGGCCGGGACATCCTTGGCACGACCATGGCCGACCTCGCCGACGGCGCGTACGACGGCAAGGGTGACACCGCGACAGGGACCACGTCGCTGATCTTCGCCTCGTCGGTGCCCGGCGGTCGGGACTGGTGCCTGACCATGTGCGTCGCGTCGGGCAAGTCCGTCTGGGAATGCCTGCTGTCGCGCCGGACGGGCGAACCGGTCATCACCCTCGACCTTGGCGGCGACACCACGATCGGCGAGACGAAGGCGGCCTTCGAGAAGGCCAACGGAGTCACAGTGGATGGCCCGTCCGCCGTGGAGACGCTGGTCGGCGAGGGCGAGCCCTCGGCGAAGGACGTCGAGATGCTCCTCGACGGCAAGGACGTCGACTCGCTGCGCCGGGTGGCGACGGTGAAGGGACCGGACCCGGGGTGGGCGTTGGCCGACATCGCCGAGAACTCCGGCGTCGCGTACGCGAAGACAAAGGCTCACATCTTCACCGTCAGCGTTCCCTTCCTCGGGACGCTCCTCGTGGTCTGCATCTCGCAGGATGGCGGGAAGACCTGGAAGTGCTCGGCCCGCCAGTGGGACGGGTTCTAGCGGCTGGGCACGCTGCTGACCCAGTGGTTCCCCTGAGTGAGTGATGCCTGTGAGTCATCTTGATGACTCACAGGCATCACGCTCGTCGGGGCGAGGCCGGCCGCGCCGCCGGCCACGGTCACCCTCGACGGGTCGAACGCCGGCACCACCCCGTTGCCACCGGACCAGCCGGCCACCCCCTGTGGCACCCTCACACGTCGGCGAGCTGCGCCGGGTCGACGCGGGACAGGCGGGCCGCGTCCTGCCCCGGCGGGAGCCCGAACAGTCGCCGGTATTCGCGGCTGAACTGCGACGCGCTCTCGTAGCCGACAGCGAACCCGACGCCCGCCACGTCACCGGGCTCGGCCAGCAGTCGGGCCCGTGCCTCCTGGAGCCGAATCAGTTTCTGGAACTGAATGGGTGTCATGGTCGTGACGGCCCGGAAGTGGCGGTGCAGCGACGTCACGCTCATCCCGGCGGCGCGCGCCACGTCCTCGACGCGGAACAGGTCGGCGTGATGCTCGCGGATCCAGCGGATCGCCCGTTCGATCTGCACGATGTTGCCGTCGCCCAACCCGATCTGCCGGACCGTGCCACCCTGCTCGCTCGTCAGCAACCGCCAGACGAGTTCGCGTTCCACCCCCGCCCACAGCACGCGCTGGTCGTCGGGGCGGTCGAGCAGTCGCAGCAGCCGCACCACCACGTCGAGCAGGTCGTCGCTGGCGGTGCTGACCGCTATGCCCGCCGCCGGCTCGCCGCGCGACGGTGGAGTTTCCAGCAGAAGCTCCGCGATCAGTGGCGGGCGCAGAGCGAGGCCCAGCACCAGGTACGGCGTGGCCGGGCTGGCCTCGCTGACGTGGGCGATCACCGGGAGCTCCGTCGACGCGACGACGAACTGCCCGGCACCGTACGAGAAGACCCGTTCGCCCAGTATCGCGTACTTCGCGCCCTGTGCGATCAGAGCGAAGACCGGCGCGGACTGCGACGGCATCGGTTCGGTGGGGGAGTCGCTGCGGTGCAGGACGAGGCCGCCCGGTGCGGGTCGGCCGGCGTGGCGCAGCACCAGGTCGCGGATCTCGGGCAGCGCGCTCATGGGACTCATCCTGCCGACTTTGGCAGGATCGGGCAACGCGCTGCCAGTTCTGATCTACCCGGTCGGAGGCCAGCAGGTGTGCACTGGGGGCATGCCACTCGACAGTTTCATCACACTGGGCCGCTCTGGCCTGCGTATCAGCCCCTACACCCTGGGTGCGATGACCTTCGGCGAGGACCATGGCTGGGGTGCCCCGGTCGACGAGTCCGAGGCGATGATCACCGAGTACCTGGAACGTGGCGGCAACTCCATCGACACCGCAAACATCTACACCAACGGGCACTCCGAGAAGATCATCGGCGACTACCTGGCCGCTCGGCCTGGACTACGCGACCGGGTCGTCCTCGGCTCCAAGTTCTTCGGCAACCTGTTCGCCGGCGATCCCAACGGTGGCGGCGCCGGGCGCAAGGCCGTGGTCGCCCAGGCCGAGGAGTCGCTGCGCCGGCTGCGCACCGACTACCTGGACATCTACTGGCTGCACAACTGGGACCGGGGCGTCCCGGTCGAGGAGACGCTGCGAGCCCTCGACGACCTCGTCACGGCCGGCAAGATCCGGTACGTAGGCCTGTCGGACCTGCCCGCGTGGAAGGCGGCCGAGGCGCAGGTCGTCGCGCACTTCCGTGGGTGGACGCCAGCGATCGGGATGCAACTCGAATACTCGTTGCTCGAACGGACTGTCGAAGGGGAACTCATCCCGATGGCGGCCGAGCACGGTCTCGGCGTACTGCCGTGGAGCCCGCTCAAGAGCGGCTGGCTCTCCGGCAAGTTCGTCCGTGGAAACAGCACCGTCGACACGACACGTGCCGGGCTGGTGGGCAGTCCCGCGGAGCGTGACTGGCAGGTGATCGACGCGCTCCACGAGGTCGCGAGGGATGCCGAGGTGACACCGGCGGCAGCGGCACTGGCCTGGGTCGGCGCCCGACCGGGAGTCAGCTCGGTGCTGATCGGGGCGCGACGCCTCGATCAACTCAAGATGAACCTGGCCGCGGTGGACGTGCGGTTGTCGCCGCAGCAGACGGCACGACTCGACGAGGTGTCGACACCGGCGCTCAACTTCCCGGCAGACAACAACCGTTACCTCGCGCCGAGTCTCGCCTTCGCTGGCGCGACGGTCGACGGCCGGCCGAGCGAGGCGTCACCCTTTGTCGGGGGCCAGGTCAGGTACTGATCACCGACCGGCCGGGGTAGCGCAGGCTGTACCGAAGGAGGGCAGCAGGAGGGATCGTCCAGGTATCGGACTTCTTGAACCATTGATGGTGTCAAGCGTTTCCGATACCGAGGAGTCATCATGCCCGTGACACCGAACGATCCCTCCCGCCGCCGTCGCACCGTGCGGATGGCCGCCGCCGCGTTGGCCGCCGTCACCGTCGGCGCCGCCCTGACCGGCCCTTCGGCATTCGCCGACACCGCCCGGCGCGACGGCCCGCGCGACGTCGTGCAGCGACAACTGGACGGCCTGGTCAGCGAGAGCGGCTTCCCCGGCGTACTCGCCTCGGTGCGGGGGGCCGGCGGGCGGGTCCGGGACTACACCGCCGGTGTCGGTGACCTCCAGACCCGCCGCCCGGTTCCCCGCGACGGCCAGGTCCGCGTCGGCAGCAACACCAAGAGCTTCACCGCGGTGGTCGTCCTGCAACTGGTGGGCGAGGGCCGCATCGACCTGGACGCCACAGTCGAGCACTACCTGCCCGGGGTCGTGCGCGGCAACGGCAACGACGGCGGCAGGATCACCGTACGACAGCTGCTGCAACAGACCAGCGGTCTGCCGGACTACGACGACGTGCTGTTCACCAGGTCGCAGGACCTGATCGACAAGAGCCACTCGTACTACGAGCCGCGCCGGCTGGTGGACGCGGCGCTCACCGGCGCACCGCACTTCGCGCCGGGGGAGAAGTGGGAGTACAGCAACACCAACTACGTCCTCGCCGGGCTCGTCGTCGAGCAGGTCACCGAACGTCCGATCGGCGAGGAGATCACCAACCGCATCATCAGGCCACTCGGTCTGCGCGACACCTACTGGCCGGGCGTCGGGGAGCAGCGGCTCCGTGGCAGCCACCCGCACGGCTACGTCGCGGTGGCGCCTGGCGCGCCGTGGGTGGACGTCACCGAGATGGACCCGTCCCTGGGCTGGTCCGCCGGCCAACTGGTGTCGACGCCGGACGAGCTGCGGACCTTCTTGGACGCGCTGGTCGGCGGCAGGTTGCTCAAGCCCGCGCAGCAGACGGCCCTGATGACGACCGTGCCCGCGCCCGGGTTCGAGCCGGCCGGGGAGTACGGGTACGGGCTTGGTGTCGCCCGGTACGAGCTGCCCTGCGGCGGCTACGCCTGGGGTCACGGCGGTGACATTCAGGGCTTCGAGACCCGCAACCTCGCCACCAGGGACGGCCGGAGCGCCGTCGTCGCCGTCACCGGCCTGCCGACCAGCGAGCAGATGCTCGGCGCGGTGAACCGGAGCGTCGAGACGGCGCTGTGCGCCACCGACCGCTGACCTGGACGCGCATGCCGGCGCGGACCGATTCAGGTGAATCAGCCGCTCCGGCGGCCACCGCCTCGGAGGCCCGTCACCGCCGGGGTGGCTGGATCCCCTCCAGGGCGAGGGTCAGCAGTTGTCCCGCCTTGGCCGCGCCCGCTGGTTGCGCCGCGAGTGAGATGCCGTTGGCGAGCATCATCAGGTCCGCCATCGTGATGTCGGGGCGTATCGAACCCTCGTCGGTGGCTCGGCGCAGCAGCGGTTCACCGGCCGCGACGAGCGTCGCGCCGCAGGCGTCGGTCTCCTCGGTGGGCTCGTTCAGGAGCGAATCCGCGAGGCCGCGGGTTGTCGTGGCGTACGCGGTGACCTCGTGCAGCCAGGTCGTCAACGCGTCGAGGGCGTCCGGCGCGGTCAGCAGGTCTCCGGCGCGGGCCGCCAGGTTGCTGACGCAGGTGCGGAAGACGGCCTGGAGCAGGGACCAGCGGGACGGGAAGTGCCGGTGCAGGGTCGCCGAGCCCACTCCGGCGGACCGGGCGATCTCCTCAAGCGAGGCGTACGCGCCGTCGCGGGCGATCGCCTCGGAGGCCGCGGAGACGATGAGGTCGTAGTTGCGCCGTGCGTCCGCTCTCATGGCCCGCCTTGCCAAAGTGGGGTGGTCCCCCATATCGTAGCCGACGAAAAGTGGGGGACCACCCCACTTGGTTCTGGGGAGGCATCATGGCTGTTCTCGTCATCGGCGCGACGGGCAAGCAGGGCGGCGCCACGGCCCGCGCGCTGCTGGCCCGGGGCGCCGCGGTCCGTGCCCTGGTCCGGGACCCGGGCAGCGACAGCGCCAAGGCTCTGCGGGAGCGGGGCGCCGAACTGGTCAAGGGCGACCTGGACGACGCGGAGTCGCTGCTCGCCGCGGCGGACGGGATGGACGGCCTCTTCTCCATCCCGTATCCCGACGTGACGAACATGTCTGGCGACGCCGAGGTGACCCGCGGTCGCAACGTCGTCGAGGCGGCGCGCCGGGCAGGCGTGTCGCACGTGGTGCACAGCAGCGTTTCCGGTGCCGGCGACTTCCACCGCAACCAGCCCGGATGGGCCGAGGGCCGGTGGGACAGGCACTACTGGGAGAGCAAGGCGGCAATCGACGAGATGGTGCGCTCCGGTGGCTTCGCACACTGGACAGTCCTCAAGCCTTCGACCTTCATGGAGAACCTCGTCGGCTGGTCCTACCTCTTCGGCGACTGGTCCAGCGGCACGATCATCACCGGCTTCGCCGCGGACACGCGACTTCCGTGGATCGCCGTCGACGACATCGGCGAGGCCGCGGCGACCGCGTTCACCAACCCGGGAAGGCTCGACGGCCTGGACGTCGAACTCGCCGGCGACCTGCTCACCATGACCGAGATCGCCGCCATCCTCAGCGAGGTCACCGGCCGGGCGGTCACCGCGCCCGTGCTCACCCCGCAGCAGGCCGTCGAGCGCGGCCTGCTGCCCGCCATGGTCAACGTGGTGGAGCAGATCAACGAGAACGGCAGCCCCGCCCGACCGGAGATGACCCGCGCCCTCGGCCTGCCCACCACCGATTTCCGTACGTGGGCGCGTCGGACGTTTTCCTGACGCCTCACGACATCGTCGGGACGGTCTCCGTCCGGGTCGCGGCGATGCGCCGGCGGCGGACCGGGTAGAGCACCGGGTGCGAGATCTGCCAGGCCGCACCCTTGCAGACGATCTCCTTGTAGCGGGCCGCCAGCTTTCCAGCGAGGAAGGACGGCTTGGCCCTGTCGTCGGCGGTCACGTACTGGATGATGCCGTCGCGGCGGCCGAGGCTGATGCACTGGTTGAAGTAACGCAGCGGGGCCTTGGGGAACGTCTCCCGACCGGCCAGCCGCGCGGCGATGGCGTCGGCGGCCTGCCAGGCCATCGGGATGCCCGAGGCGCAGGACATCCGCAATGGCTTGCCGCCAGCGCCTTCGGCGAGTCCGGCGTCGCCCACCGCGTACACCTCGGGGTGTGAGACCGAGCGCATCGAGGCGTCGACGATGATCTGGCCGGTCGCCGCGACCGTCAGGGTCGTGGCGGCGGCGATCGGGTGGACGGCGAAGCCGGTCGTCCAGACGGTCACCTGGGCCGGGATCACCCGGGCGTCGGCGGTGACCGCAGCGGTCGCCTCGACCCGCGCGATGTCCGCGTGCTCGTGCACGGTGATGCCGAGCCGGTCGCAGACCCTCCGCAGGTGCTGCTGCGCCTTCTCGTTGAGCCAGTCACCGAGGACGCCACGGGCGGCGATCGCGACGTCGAGGTCCGGCCGGGCCTCGGCGATCTCGGTGACCGCCTCGATGCCGGTGAGACCCCCGCCGACGACGAGCACGGTCCCGCCGGCCGAGAGCTGGTCGAGGCGGTCGCGCAACCGCAGCGCCGACGGCCTGCCGGCGATGTCGTACGCGTGCTCCGCGACGCCGGGAACGCCATGGTCGGCGGCGGTGCTGCCGAGGGCGTAGACGAGCGTGTCGTACGCGATCTCGTCGGTGCCGTGCTCGTCGGCGAGCGCGACGGACCTGCGGTCGGCGTCGACGGCGGTGACCCGCGCCAGTCGCAGTGTGACGCCGGTGCCGGCGTAGACCTTGCTCAGCGGGCGGCGCTCGGGGTCCTGCCCGGTGGCGACCTGGTGCATGCGGACCCGCTCGACGAAATCGGGGTCGGCGTTGACGACGGTGATCTCGGTGTCGTCGGGGTGCAGTCGCTTGGCGAGACGCCCGGCGGCGACGGCTCCCGTGTAGCCGGCTCCGAGGACGACGATGCGGTGCTTCATGGTGTCACTCCTGTCTCGGCGGTGGTCGCTTCCTGAACCGGACAGCGACGTGATTCCTGACAGGCACCGGCTATGACCTGGGTCACCACACGTGCATGAGGGGTTCGCCGTGGTCGGCGGCGGACCAGTGACGGGTGGCGCGCACGAGCTTGTCGGGGTTGACCTGGGTGTGGATGGCCGCGACCCCCTCGGGCGTCACCTCCAGGGACATGACACCGATGACGCGGTCGTCCATCACGACCACCGCCGCCGGACTGCCGTTGACGACCGCGACGTACAGGGCGGGGCTGCCGCCGATCAGGTCCCGCTTGGCGTCGGCGGGCTTGAACAGGCCGCGCAGGAACTTCGCCACCGCCAGTGCCCCGGAGAACGGCGTGGTCCGGGCCGGGATCTTGCCGCCGCCGTCCCCGGTGCTCGTCACGTCGTCGGTCAGCAACTCGACCAGCCGCTGGATCTCGCCGTGCTGGGCCGCCGTGAGGAACTCCGCGACGATCTTCCGCGCGGTGGCCTGGTCGACCTCTGCGCGGGCCCGCTCGGCGGCGACGTGCTGCTTGGCGCGCCGGTAGATCTGCTGGCAGTTCGACTCGCTGAGGCCGAGGATCTCGCCGATCTCACCGTGCGAGTAGCCGAAGGCCTCCCGCAGCACGTACACCACACGCTCGTTGGCGGACAGCCGCTCCAGGAGGGTGAGCACCGCCATCGAGACCGATTCGCGCTGTTCGGCGGTGTCGAGCGGGCCGAGCATCCGGTCCCCGGCGAGAACCGGCTCGGGCAGCCACGTGCCCACATAGGTTTCCCGCCTGGCCCGTGCCGAGGTGAGCTGGTTGAGGCACAGGTTGGTGAGCACTTTCGTCAGCCACGCCTGGGGTGTCTCGACCCGTTCCCGGTCGGCGGCCTGCCAGCGCAGGAACGTGTCCTGAACGGCGTCCTCGGCGTCGCTGGCCGAGCCCAGCAGGCGATAGGCGATCGCCTCCAGGCGGGCCCTGGAGTGCTCGAACAGCTCGACCTCGTCCGGACTCAGCCGCATGGTGCGACAGTATCCACCCGTCGCGTCGGGCACTCGCTCCCGTCGGCAACCGCACTCGACGCCGGCGCGGCAGCACGCGGGGCGGTCGTACCCGGGCCCGGCGACCGGCACTCACGCCGGGTCACTCTCCTGGCCCGGTGCCGCCTGCTCCGCCAGCCAGCGCCAGTCGTTCCAGGTGGCGAGCCGGTTCCGATACAACTTTTCGGCGAGAAGGTACGGGTACGGGCCGAGGAACAGGCGCAGCGGCGGCTCCTCGGCGTCGACAAGTTGCAGGATGACTCCGGCGGTCAGCGCGGGATCGTCCGGCGTGCGGGCGGCCGCCCCGGCCCGGCGTGCCTGCCGTACGGGCTCATAGGCCCCGATCGGCTCCGTGTGCACGGCCGAGTCGCCGGACCAGTCGGTGCCGAACGGTCCCGGCTCCACGATCGTCACCTTCGGACCGAGTGGGGCGAGCTCGGCGGACAACGCCTCGCTGAGCCCTTCCAGCGCCCACTTCGACGCGTTGTAGAGCCCGAGGGTGGGGAAGGCCCCGACCCCTCCGATGCTGGAAACCTGGAGGATGTGACCGGTGCCCTGCGCGCGCAGCACGGGCAGGGCGGCCTGGGTCACCCAGAGAGCGCCGAAGAAGTTCGTCTCCAGCTGCGCGCGGGCCTGCTCCTCGGTCGCCTCCTCGACCATGCCGAACAGCCCGTAGCCGGCGTTGTTGACGACGACGTCCAGCTGGCCGAACGTTTCCGCTGCCCGGGACACCGCGTCGAACACGGCCGAGCGGTCGGTCACGTCGAGGGTCAGTGGCAGCACCCGGTCCCCGTACGCCTCGGTCAGATCCTGAAGCGCCCTGTGGTCGCGTGCCGTCGTGGCGACCCGATCTCCGCGTGTGAGCGCGGCTTCGGCCCAGATGCGGCCGAAGCCGCGGGATGCGCCGGTGATGAACCATGTCTTCATGACTCGACCATGCGGCGGCGGACGCCAGGCTGCCAGCACCCTGACAGGGTTAGGCTGGCGGGAATGAAAGGCGAGAACGCGCTCGGCGACTTCCTCAGGGCACGTCGCGGGCGGGTCCGGCCGGACGAGGCGGGGCTGACGTCGTTCGGGCGCCGACGCGTGCCGGGACTGCGCCGTGACGAACTGGCCCACCTGGCAGGCGTGAGCCAGCACTATCTGACCCGCCTGGAGCAGGGCAAGGACCGCAACCCCTCACCGCAGGTGCTGAACGCCCTGGCGAGCGCGTTGCGGCTGAATCCCGACGAGAGGGCACATCTCACCGCGCTCGCCGACGCTCCGCCGCACGGGGTCGAGCACACGGCGGTCTCCGACGCGGTGCAGCAGCTCATCGACTCGTGGAGCCAGACACCCGCGTACGTCCGCGACCGCCGGTTCGACGTGCTGGCGGCCAACACGCTCGCCATGGCGCTCTCCCCGCTCTACACGCCCGGTCAGAACCTGATCCGCGGCATGTTCCTCGACCCCGCGGCGCGTGCGCTGTTTCCCGACTGGGCGCAGATCGCCGCCCAGAGCGCCGCCGCGCTCCGCGCCGAAGCCGACCCGCGCGATCCCGCGACCGCCGACCTCATCTCCTCGCTACTGACTGACAGCTTTTTCCGCGACAGCTGGACGCTGCACGACGTACAGCCGACACGCGACGAGGTCAAGCGCTTCAACCATCCCGTCGTCGGGCCGCTCACGCTGCGACGGGAGACGCTCGCCATCGCCGGCGCCGAGGGGCAGGTGATCATCGCCTACCAGGCGGCACCGGACACCCCCGCCGCGCAGGCCCTGGCCAGAGTGCTGTGAGGAACCGGGTTGACCCGAGCGTGTTCCGCTCAGTGTGGAGGGCTACGGCAGTGCGACCCGGCGGCGGCCCATCCCGAACTCCTCCGCCTCGTCGTCGGTGACGATCGCGAAGGCGCCGGCAGGGACCCGGTCGAGGGCCGCCACCTGGGAGGCAACCCGGAGTAGACCGCTCTCGTCGGCGCCCGTGATGAAGAAGACGTAGACGTCCCCGTCCTCTTCCCCGTCGTCGTACTCCTCGACGCCGTCCTGCTCGTCCAGGTCGGCCAGGAAGTCCTCGACATCGTCGATCCATGGGTAGGGGTACTCGTCGTCCGCCAACCCGGGGGCAGGCCGGAGGGGGACGTGGATCTCAACAACCACCGTCGGCATGAGGGGTGATTCTGCATCACCGGAGGCTGTGCGGATCACGGGAGCAGGGGCGGGGCGGTCGTACCCTTGCCGCCGTGACCGCCGACCCCTGCGCCGCGCTCTCACCGCGCTGGCCACTGGCAGCTGAGGAGCCGCATGCCTGTCGATGTTCAGCCCTACCGGGTGCACGTTCCGGATTCCGAGCTGGCTGATCTCCGCGATCGGTTGGCGCGTACGCGTTGGCCAGAGGCGGCGACAGCGCCCGGCTGGGCGCACGGCATACCCCTGCACGAGGTGCAGAGCCTCTGCGGCTACTGGGCCGAGGCGTACGACTGGCGAGCCGCCGAGGCGCGGCTCAACGCGGTCCCGCAGTATCTCGTCAACGTGAACGGGTTGACGATCCACGTGCTGCACGCCCGGTCGCCGCATCCGGGTGCGATGCCACTGGTACTCACCCACGGCTGGCCCGGCTCGGTGCTGGAACTGGTCGACCTGATCATGCCGCTCACCGACCCGCTGAGCTGTGGCGGCACCGCCGAGGACGCCTTCGACGTGGTGATCCCGTCGCTGCCCGGTTACGGCTTCAGCGCCAAACCCGTCCACCCTGGTTGGAGCATCGAACGGATAGCCGCCACGTGGGCGGAGATCATGGCGGCACTGGGCTACACCCGTTACGGAGCCGCTGGCAGCGATTGGGGCACCAGCATCTCCAGCACCATCGGTGCCCTGGACGGCGAGCACGTGGCGGGCATCCATCTGGTACCACCGCTGGTCGGCCCGGATCCGACCGCCCCCGACGACCTCACCGATGCCGAACGCGAAGCGCTGGCTCATCTGCACGAACGCGGAAGATCCAGCTCGGCGTACTCCGAAGCCCACCGCACCGCGCCGCAGACCGTCGGGTACGCCCTGGTGGATTCTCCGGCCGGCCTGTGCGCGTGGATGGGCGAGAAGTTGCTCAGCTGGACCGACCCCAACGGCCACGGCCTCAACCGTGACCAGGTCCTTGACCAGGTCACGCTGTACTGGTTGACCGGGTCTGCGGCATCGTCGGCACGCCTGTATGCCGAGAGCATCGACCGGGTGTCCGGGTGGATCAGCGGTGAGGACGCCGCGCAGGTTCGCGTACCCGTCGGTGCCTCGATCTTTCCTGCCGAGGTGCCCCGACCGTCCCGACGGTGGACGACCCGTCGCTACCCGGACCTTCGGTACTGGAAGGAGCACGACCGTGGCGGGCACTTTCCCGCGCTCGAAGTGCCGGAACTGCTGATCGCCGACCTGCGCGCCTTCTTCCGACTGGTGCGCTGAGCCCGGGGGGACCACCGGCGGGGGTCGTACCCTTGCTGCCGTGACCGCCGACCCCCTGCGCCGCGCTCTCACCGCACCCGCGGACCCGCCGCTACGGTCCCTGCCCGACCAGGTCGTCGCCCTGTTGGAGACCCTGCATGCGCCGCCGCGTCTCGCCGCGCACCTGCGGGCCGTGCACGACGTCGCCGCGCAGCTGACCGATGCGATGGCGGAAAGGTTCCCGCAGCTTCCGTTCGATCGTGATGCGGTGCTCTTCGGGGCCGCCACCCACGACATCGGCAAGGTCCGGCACCCGGAGGAGTTGTCCGGGCCCGGATCCGCCCACGAGCCCGCCGGCTACGAGCTGCTGCTGGGGCATGGTGTCTCCGAGGCGCTGGCCCGGTTCGCGCGTGACCACGCGTCCTGGCAGCAGGACGGCATCGGCGTCGACGACCTGCTGGTCAGCGTGGCCGACAAGGTGTGGAAGGGAAAGCGGGTCACCGACCTGGAAGGGTTGCTCGTGGACCGGCTGGCCGAGGCCACCGGCCGCGAGCGGTGGTCGGTGTTCCTGGACCTGGACGACATCCTCGACCACATCGCCGCCGACGCGGACCGCCGGCTGGCCTTCCAGGCAACCCATCCGGTACGCGCCCGGTGACGCCCTGCCCGTCATCGGGTCGCGGGATCCCGGTCAGCCATCCGACGGGCGCTCCGGAGGGACTGTGGGCGGGGGTGCGTGACAGCCACGGCCGTCAGACAGATCACGACGGCTGCGACGAGCGGCGGGCGGGCGCCGAGGTGGACGGCCGCGGCGCCGAGGGGGATCGCCACCACGAGTGGCCCGAACATCGCGGTGTTGGCCGTCGCGGAGACCCGGCCCAGCAGCGCCAACGGCGTGTGTGTCTGCACGGCGGTCACCGCCGCGACCAGGGTCCAGGGCAGGCCGACGCCGGCGACCAGCGCCCCGGCGATCGTGACCGGCCACCACGGCAGGCAACGCGCCAAAAGGCCGAGCGCGAACAGCACCGTCCCGGCGACGCCGACGGCGACGGGACCGCGTCGGGCGAGCAGCCGGCCGACGATCAGTCCGCCGATGATGGAACCGGCGCCCTGCGCGCTGGCCAGCACGCCCAGGAACGTCGTCGGTAGGCGCAGCTCCGTGATCACGACCGCGTAGATCGCCGCGGTCGTGAAGCCGGACATGGCGATCGACACGGCCGCGAGCGTGACCGGCACCCGCGTCACCCGCTGTCCGAACAGGACCGACAATCCGGTACGCAGGCGTTTCGCCGTGGTCCGGGCCGGTCGTGCGACGTCCTGTTCAGGCGCACCGCCGCGTACAGGGTGGCGACCAGGACCGGCATGGCCGCGCTGAGCACGACGACCGCGTGACCGCCGTGCCATGCGTAGAGGCCCGCCCCGGCCAGGGGAGCGATGAGCTTCATGCCCTCCTGCGCGCTGGAGCGCCAGCCGTTGACGTCGCCGAGTTCCGTCGGTGACAGCGCGGACGGCAGCAGCGCCGTCTCACCCGCGTCGATCAGCACGTAGCTGACGCCGTAGGCGCACGAGACGGCGAAGATGAGCCAGGTCTGTCCCGGCCCGCGCACCGCGAGGAGCGCCAGCAGCGCGGCGGCCAACAGGAGGTTGACGGCGATGACCAGGGGTCGCCGGGATGCCCGGTCGAGCAGACCGCCCAGCCACGGGCCGGCGAGGACCGGGGCGTACACGCAGAGTCCGGCGAGGGCGGCGAGGCCGGTGGAGCCGGTGAGGTCGAGGATCCAGATCCCGGCCACCAGGGTCATGGCGCTGCTGCCGAAGCCGGACAGCAGGGAGATCGCCACGAACAGTCCCGCGTTGCGCCGCATGAGCCCTCCAGGTTGAGCCGAGATGACTCACATCCTGAATATTGAGTCTGATGCGGGCAAGACTCTCGAGGCTCTGTCAATTAACTGTTGACAGTGCCGCGTCGAGCTTCGCTGCGGCGACGCGAACGGGTGCCGGCACGCGCTCGCCCGCCTCGGCGAGATCGGCGGCGAGATGCTCGGCTAACGCGTACAGCGAACCCGGGGCGGCATCCAGGGCGACCTCCACCGTGCTCCGGACTAGCCCCGCCCGATCGAACCGGGCGTCCCAGCGGCGATCGGCGGCGATCCACCGCCCGAGGTCGGCAACGGCGTTTCGCAGCGCCACGATCCGTGGTGCGAACCGGAGGTCGAGGTGCTGGCGGCGTGACCACCGCGCGGCCACCAGTCGCTGCCGGCGCTGCTCCGCGGCCTGCCGGCTGCCGAGACCCAGTGCCGTCGCGATCTGCGCCCACGTCGCGCCGTCGTGGCGCGCCCGGTCGATGAGGTCCAACTCCTGCTCGTCGAGGCGGGCGCGGGTGGCACGAACCTCGGCTAACCGGGCCAGCTCCGACGTCATGTGTCAACGTTACATTGACATGCGGTTGGGCTCGCGCACCAGGAACACGTCGATCGGGTCCTCGGTCTCCACTGTGAAGCCGTGTCGCTCGTACAACCGTCGGGCGGGGCTGCCCTGCAACACGTTCAGGCGGACGCGGGTGCCGTCGCGGTCGCACCGGTCCAGCAGCGCGCGCAGCACGGCCGTCCCGATGCCGCTGTCGTGCAGGTGTGGGGCCAGATAAAAGTGCTCCAGCCAATGGGCGTCCGCCGCGGGCCGCAGCGCCACGCAGCCGGCGAAAGCTGCGCCCACCTCGACAACCCAGGTGTACGCGGGTGTGAACCCGTCCCGCAGGCGCTGCCGCACCCGCTGCTCGTCGTAGCGCCCCAGCCGCTCCAGATCCGCCCGCAGCACCACCGCCCGTAACTCGGCCACCGCCTCGACGTCCTCTGCCGAAGCCGGTCGAAGCTCCCAGTCCGCCATGATCATTAAGCTATCGCCCGCCGGGGCGGTGATCGACTCGGTTTCGCTGAGGCCCCGTCGGCGACGGTGTAACAAACCGGACAAGACGGTAAAGCCCCTGGTAGAGCACCCTTGGGGCAGGTGGAGGTAGACGGGTGGCGGGCCACACCCAGAGCCTCCGGCCCGGCGGGGACAACATCGTCCGCACCGGTGCCGTCCCCACCCAGCCCGGCCCCGACGCCGCGGCGGTCACGGCACAGATGCCGTGCCGGCCACGCGTACCACAGGCCGTGGCTGCCACCGACACCCCTGCGGGCGCCCGCAGCGGTGCCTCCGCCCATCGGGACGAGGACGTCAGCACCGTCGGCAGTCAGGCGACGCCTGTCGCCGGCCGTGCCTGTCGTCCCCGCGCCCCGCCGGCCTTTCGCACTGTGGACCCCGCCGTCCGGTGTCGCCCAAACCGCGCGCCGGCCTGGCGACCGAGCCAGAAAGGGCCCGACATGGCCGCTCCCACCGCGACAGCAGCCTTGAACGCATCCGTCTTCGCGCCGGGTGACCAGATGCTGCTGACCGTCACCTACTCAGACGCCGACACCAAACCGCTGACTGTCACCATCGTGGTCACCGACGCGCAGGGCAACAGCAGCGCGCCGGTGAAGGTCACCGCCGTCATCGACCCACTCACCCTGACCGTCAGCGACAACTCCGGGCGTACCTGGACCCGGGTGTCCGACAACGGTTCCGTGGCCGTCTACCGGGCGGTGGCGTGATGCCCCGGGTCACCGTCCAGGTCCGCGACGCCGCCGGGAACACCGCGACGGCCACCGCCGACTACAACCTGAGCCAGCCGGTGCTGGGAGGCTACTACCTGTCCGGGGGTGCCGACCCGACCGCCGACATGGCCGGCGGCAACTTCCGGTCGCTGACCCAGTACCGCAGTTTCGCCGACGGCTACACGTTCCCCGGCTACAACCGACCCTGGCTGACCAGCCTCGGTAAGGCCGGGGTGCAGATGAACATGGTTCTGGAGTTGAAGCACTACGGCGCCCCGAACCAGGGGCCGCAGAGCTTCGCGGTGGACGGCGTCAGCTACACGGTGCCGGCACCTTCGATGACCATCCAGCAGCGTCCCGGCACCACCTGGCCGAGGGCGTACGGGTACGGCCAGGTGATCAACGGACAATGCGACGGGTTGTTCGCCCGAGCCCTGTCGCAGTACCGGACGCTCGGCTTCGGGGTGAACATCCAGCTCGCCTCGGAGTTCGACACCGACCACGAGTTCGGGACCACCGAGGACGGCAAGGCCTACACCTGGGCTGAGTCGGACGCTCGGGCGGTGCAGGCGGTGAACTACATCCTGACGTGGTTCAAGGCACGGACCCTGCCCGCCGGGACGACCTTCTCGGTCGGGCTGGGCGGCTTCGACCGGGCCTGCTTCCAGCGTATGCACCCGGAGTCGCTGATGACCCGCCTCGACTATCTCCAGTGGAACGCGTACGCCACCAACGCCAGCCACACCGCGTTGGCCCGGTTCCGCCGCCCCAAGGACTGGGCGGTGGCGGATCTCGGCCCGGTGGCCCTGTCCCGTCCCGTGATCGTCGCCGAGTGGGGGGTCCGGTCGGCGGAGATCCCGAACCAGGCCGCATGGATCGCGACCGTGCCGGCGGCGATCGCTCAGCTCAACGCCGAGCGTGGGCCCCGGATCACGCGGACCAACTACTTCAACTCGGGTTGGGGCACCCTGACGCCGAAGGCGGTCGGGTTGGCCGCGCTGCGAGAGGCGTACGCCAAGCGGCCGTACGTCTGAGCGGTCCCGGCGGCTCCGGGGCTCCGGGGCCGCCGGGACAGACCGGTCAGCCCTCACCGAGCCGTTCGGCGTACGCGTCGCGCAGCTCGGGCCAACCGAAGTCCCTGGCCTCCGCGCCCCGGATCGGGCCGACCGGGTCGCCGTCGAGCAGCCGGTCGGCCACGTCGAGGCAGAGGTGCCAGCCGGCTGCGACCATCGGCAGCATGCCCCGGTCGGCGACGGTGTGCCGCAGGGTGAGCCGGGTGCCGCTGCCCAGCGGGCTCAGCTCCCAGCGCAGCAGGTCGTCGCCCCAGGTGTACTCCAGCAGGTGTGGCGGCTCGGCCCGGCGTACCGTCGCCGGGTCCTCGTGGGTGGTCTCGCCGTCGACGAGGGTGAGCACGGCGGTGCCGACGTGGCCGAGGTCGCGGTCGGCGAGGAACGGCGCCCACTGCGCGAGCTGGGTCGGGTCGGTCAGGGCCGCCCAGACGGTGGCCGGCGGATGCCGCAGGTCGCGGACGAAGACCAGTGTCGCGCCGTCGTTGGCGGGCTCAGCGCGCACCTCGGCGGGCGGGCTCGGGCGGAACGCGTCGCGGTCCATTCACTGCTCCTGACTGTCGAGGTGCCGTTCCAGGGCGTCCAGGTGCCGGGCCCAGAGCCGGCGGTACGGGTCCAGCCAGCCGTCGACCGCCCGCAGTGGGCCGGGGTCGAGGCGGTAGATCCGCTGGCGGGCGGCCGTCCGGCAGGTGACGAAGCCGGCGTCGCGGAGCACCCGCAGGTGCTTGGAGACGGCCGGCTGGCTGACCCCGAGCCCGTCCACCAGCTCGCCGACGCTGCGTTCGGCGTCGCGGAGCTGATCGAGGATCCGGCGCCGGGTGGGCTCGGCGAGGACGGTGAAGGCATCGGTGGACACCAGCCTAATATGCCTGGTCCTTCATATGACTGTCAAAGCATATGACAGGAGTCTCCGTCCCGACGTGGCGTCGCCGATCAGCTCCCTATGCTCGGATCATGGAACTGCGGATCTTCACCGAACCTCAGCAGGGCGCCAGCTACGACCAGTTGCTCGCCGTCGCCCGCTGCGCCGAGGACGCTGGCTACGGCGCGTTCTTCCGGTCCGACCACTACCTGATGATGGGTGCGGCGAGCGGCGAGCCCGGCCCCACCGACGCGTGGACCACGCTGGCCGGGCTGGCCCGCGACACCAGCCGCATCCGGCTCGGCACGTTGATGACCGCCGCGACCTTCCGGCTGCCCGGCCCGCTGGCGATCACGGTGGCGCAGGTCGACCAGATGAGCGGCGGCCGGGTGGAGCTGGGCATCGGCACCGGCTGGTACGCCGAGGAGCACACCGCGTACGGCATCCCGTTCCCGCCGCTGGCAGAGCGGTTCGACCGCCTGGAGGAACAGCTCGCGGTGATCACCGGGCTGTGGTCCACGCCGACCGGCGAGCGGTTCGATCACGCCGGTCGGTACTACCCGGTCCAGGACTCGCCCGCGTTGCCCAAGCCCGTGCAGCAGCCGCGCCCACCGATCCTGCTCGGCGGGACGGGCCCGAAGCGCACTCCTCGGCTGGCCGCCCGCTACGCCGACGAGTTCAACCTGCCGTTCGCCTCGGTGGCGGACACGGCGGCGCAGTTCGACAGGGTCCGCGCGGCGTGCGCCGAGATCGGCCGGGACCCGGCCGGGATGGTCTGGTCCAACGCCCTGGTGCTGTGCTGTGGGCGGGACGACGCCGAGGTGGCCCGCCGGGCCGCCGCCATCGGGCGCGACCCCGACGAACTGCGGGCCAACGGTCTGGCCGGGACCCCCGCCGAGGTCCTGGACACCATCGGCCGGTACGCAAAGATCGGCAGCGAGCGGATCTACCTCCAGGTGCTGGACCTCGGCGACCTGGAGCACCTGGAGTTCGTCGCCAGCGAGGTGATGGCGAAGCTCTGAGTCGGCCGGGTGGCCGTGGGACGGCGCTCGGCCGGGTGGCCGTGGGACGGCGCTGCCGGTCAGGCCCGGTGGGCGCCCGTCGTGACCGCGTCCGGGTCGCCCAGCACGGTGTCCAGCCGCCCGTCCCCGTCACTGTCCACATAGGTGATGTCGGGGATCCCGTCGCCGTCCACGTCGATCTGGACGACGTCGGCGACACCGTCGCCGTCGAGGTCGGTGACCACCTCCACCGAGCCGTCCAGGTGTCGGGTCACGATCGACTGCGGGCCGGCACCGGGCGTGCGCGGCGGCGGCCCCGGTGCCGGCACCGGTGTCGGGGCCGGCGCGGGCGCCGGTGTGGGGCGAGGGCCAGGCGTCGGCGCCGGGTGACTCGGCAAACCGCTGGCCGCTGGCGCGCTGGCCTGCTCGACCCCGGTGCCGGTGGGGTCCAGTTCCTCCTCGGAGGGGAAGACGTCGCCTCGCGGGGCCGGATCACGGTAGCTGCTCATGGGCGTAGGGTTCCCCGACGATGACGAGAACAACCGTGCCCGATCGACCGGTGTCCCCGGTGCCGGGTTTGGCGGAAAATGCTGGGACCGACGCCACGGTCATGAACGGGGGTCCGAGCGTGGAACTGCGCCGGAATCGGGGAGCCCGTGCGCTCGCCCTGGTGTGCGTACTCGGCGGAGTGCTCTTGTTGGTCTACCCCAGCGACGGCGCCCTGCTACGGACGATCATCGCGGTGGGAGCCGTCGTGCTCGGCTGCCTGGCGCTGGTCAGCGCGCTGCGGCCGTTCCGGTTCCGGATCGACGCCGAAGGTGTCAGCATCCGGCGGCCCGGCCTGCGCCGGCAGATCCCGTGGGCCGAGGTCGACGCGCTGGTCCTCGACGACCCGCCCCGACGCGCCGGTTACTCGGCACCACCGCGACTGCTGCTGGTGCCTGTGCCGGGTGTGACGCTTGAGCCGGTGACCGCCCGCCACCCGCTCGACGGCCGCCCGGCCATCGAGTTGCTCGTCCTCGACCAGGTTCGCGAGCAGCCCGAGCAGGTGTCGGCCGCGCTCACCCGCTATGCCGGAGGTCGTTTCGTCGATCTGGCCGCGCTGCGCCGCGCCGCCTTCGCCACCCCGGACCTTCCGGTCGGCCTGCGTGGCTACCGGATGGACCGGGTCGACCAGCTGATCCGGCGCGGCCAGGATGCCCTGGTTTCCGGGGACGCGCAGACCAGGCAGGCGGCCCGGGGCGAGATCGAACGCGTGTGCGCGGCCGGCCTGCCGGTCGCCCAGCGTGGCTACAGCACGTTCCAGACGGATACGGTTCTGGACGCCCTTGTCGCCGCGTTGGCCGACCACCAGTCCACCGATCGGGAGACCGCCACATGACCGCCCAGGGAGAGCACGCCACGTCGACCACTGCGGCCGACGTCCCGCGCCGCAACTGGGCCGGCAACGTGCGGTACGCCGCTCGGGCGTTCCACCGCCCCACCTCCATCGACGAGCTGAGCCGGCTGGTCGCCGGCAGCAACCGGATCCGGGCGGTGGGCAGCGGGCACTCCTTCAACCGCTTCGGCGACACCGACGGCGACCTGGTCACCCTCGCCGGGCTGCCCCCGGTCGTCGACCTTGACAGCGAGCGCGGGCAGGTCACCGTCAGTGGCGCGATGCGCTACGGCGACCTCGCCCGGCACCTGCACACCCAGGGGTACGCGCTGGCCAACCTCGCGTCGCTGCCGCACATCTCGGTGGCCGGGGCGGTGGCCACCGCCACCCACGGCTCCGGCCAGACCCACGGCAACCTGGCCAGCGCGGTCGCCGGCCTGGAGTTGGTCACCGCCGACGGCGACCTGCTGCGGGTCGACCGCGACGCCGACACGTTCGCCGGCATGGTGGTCGGGCTCGGCGCGCTGGGCCTGGTCACCCGGGTCACCCTGGACGTGGTGCCGACCTTCGAGCTGCGCCAGTACGTGCGGCTCGACCTCGACCGGGAGGCGCTGGACGAGGCGCTCGGCTCCGCGTACAGCGTGAGTGTCTTCACCGACTTCCGTTCCCCCCGGCTGCGCGAGGTGTGGCGCAAGCAGGTGGCGGACCAGCCGCCACCCCCGGCGGACTGGCTGGGCACCACCGCGGCCGACGCGCCCCGGCACCCGGTGCTCGGGATGCCGGTGGAGAACTGCACCCCGCAACTCGGCGAGCCGGGCCCGTGGCACGAGCGGCTGCCGCACTTCAAGCTCGGCTTCACCCCGAGCAGCGGTGACGAGCTCCAGTCCGAGTACCACGTGCCACGGACGGAGGCAGCCGACGCGCTCGCCGCCCTGGACGACGTGGCGCACCTGATCGCCCCGGTGCTGCTGGTGTCCGAGCTGCGTACCGTGGCGGCGGACGAGCTGTGGCTCAGCCCGAACCACCAGCGGGACAGCTTCGTACTGCACTTCACCTGGGTCGACGACACCGCGGCGGTGCTGCCGGTGGTGGCCCAGGTGGAGGAGCGCCTGGCACCGTTCGCGCCCCGCCCGCACTGGGGCAAGGTCTTCGTCACCGACCCGGCGGAGCTGGCCGCCCGCTATCCGAGGCACGCCGACTTCGCCGCCCTGCTGCGTCATCTGGACCCGACCGGCACGTTCCGCACCGAGCTGCTGGACCGCTACTTCCCCCGCTGAAGTCCCGCTGGGCCCCTGGCCCCCCGACCCCCCGCTTTACCCCGTCGATCATGAAGTTAGCGACGTGGATGTCGGCGTGTCGCGCCGCTAACTTCATGATCAACGGGAGGGTGCGGGGGTGCGGAGGGTGCTGCTCTGGACGGCTCGGCTGATGTCGCTGGGGGACACTATGCCCGTCAGGCGGCCGTCTTCGGTCACCACCAGGGCTCGGCCGTCGGCGCACGCACTGAGGCGGGGGAGCAGGTCGTTGAGTTGCTCACCGGGCTGGGCCAGGACGAGATCCTCGGCCCGGCAGGCCACCTCGGCCAGCGTGGTCGACGCCCGCCGCTCGGGCGGTACGCCGCGCACCCGGTCGACGGTTACCAGGCCGGTTGGCCGGCCGTCCTCGGTCAGCGGCAGCGCCGAATGCCGGTACGCGAACAGGTAGTGGTCGACGAAGTCGGCGACAGTCATCTCCGCCGAGGCGGTCTGCGGCTGTGAGGTCATGACGTCGCCGACCCGGATGCCGCGCAGCGCGCTGCCGGTGCGAGCCTGCCGCTCCTCCAGGCTGGCGGCCCCGATCAGGAACCAGCCGATCAGGGCCAGCCACAGCCCACCGAAACCGACACCGGACAGGAACTGCCACAGCCCCAGGCCGATCAGCAGCACACCCAGCACCCAGCCGGCGCGGGCGGCCACCACGGATGCCCGGGTCCGGTCGCCGGTTGCCTTCCAGACCGCGGCGCGCAACAACCGGCCGCCGTCCAGGGGCGCGGCCGGCAGCACGTTGAAGATGGCCAGCAGCACGTTGATGCCCGCCAGCCAGGCCACCGACCCGAGCAGCAGCCCGCCCTGACCGGCCAGCGCGAGCAGCGCGGCGACGACACCGAAGAACGCCCCGAGCAGCAGGCTGACCAACGGGCCGACGCCAGCGATCCGCAGTTCCGCGCCAGGGTCGCGTGGCTCGCCCCGCAACTCGGCCACGCCGCCGAACAGCCACAGCGTGATGCCGTCGACCTCCAGCCCGTTGCGCTTGGCCACCACCGCGTGCGACACCTCGTGGGCGAGCAGGCCGACGAAGAACACCACCGCGGCGGCAAGCCCGGCAATCGCGTACGCGACCGGAGAGCGGTCCGGGTACGAGCGGGGGAACTGGTTGGCGGCCAACCCCCACGCGATCAGCGCGAAGATGAACAGAACGCTCCAGTTGACGCCGACCGGCACTCCCGCGACCCGGCCAAGCCGGAAACTGGCCCTCATCCCGGTGAGATACCCCGGACAGACCCGCCCATGCCGGCCCTGGCGCCCGAAGGACTGGTGATCGACTCGGGTTCACGAAAACCGGGGTATCCACGACCCTTCGACACCCCGACTTCCGGAAAGTCGAGTAGATCGTGCGCTCGCCCGGCTCAGCGGCGCGGGGACTCGCTGGCGATGGTCACCTCGCGGGGGAGCGCCGCCGCGCGCAGCGCCCAGTCCAGCGCGTAGTCGGCGATCTCCTCCCAGCCGTCCTGCCCCACTGTGAAGTGCGAGCGGCCGGGAAACTCCTCGTACGCGGTGAGCGCCCGGGACTTCTGGTAGAGCCCTGCGTTGGCGCGGACCACCGAGGCCGGCACCACGTGGTCGGAGCCTCCGGCCATCAGCAGCAGCGGCGCGCGGTCGTTGCGCCCGTTGTCGACGCGGGCGGGTGAGCGCGGGTCGACGTTGGCGAAGGCGCCCTCGAAGAAGATCCGCCCGGCACCGGGGACGGCGTAGCGCTGCCAGGCCCGGTCGGAGTCCTCCCGGCTCATCGTGTTGCCGAACGTGTAGGCGAAGTCGTCCGGGGTGAACGGGACGGCCTTGGTGCGGTTGGCGGGGCTGCGCAGGATCGGGAAGCCGGAGCGCAGCTGACTCAGCGGCACCTTGAGCACCCCCTTCACCGCCGCGGGATGCACCCCCACCACCGCCGCGCCGAGACCCCGGTCGGCGAGGACCTGGGCGAACAGACCGCCGAACGAGTGCCCCATGATGATCGGCGGTCGGGGCAGCGCCCGGATGATCTTGTCGTAGTGCGCGACGACCGTGGCCATGCTCTGCTCGGCGATCGGGCCGGGGTCGTCCCGCAACTGCTCCACGGACCGGTCCATCCCGGGCCAGGCAGGGGCGATGACGTTCATGCCGCGCGCGGTGTACCGCTGGGTCCACCCCTCCCAGCTGCGCGGAGTCATCCAGAGTCCGTGAATCAGCACGACCGTGTCGGCCCGGCCCTGCGGCGTGGCACCCATCGCGTCCCCCCGGTGTCGCGGTGTCCGGCCCCGCGGATACCCGTTGCCCTGCCGTGAATTCCTCGGCCGGTCGAGCCGTGTGCCCCTGACAAATGTCACGGCCGGGACGTGACGGTCGCTCCGGGAGTCGAGGTCCGCGCCGGCGGAGCATCTGTGCCATGACAAGTACGCATCCGGCCGTCGAGTTGGACGGCCTCACCAAGACCTTCGGCGCGGTCACCGCTGTCGACGGGTTGAGCCTGCGGGTCCAGCCCGGCGAGGTGGTGGCCTTCCTCGGCCCGAACGGCGCGGGCAAGACCACCACCATCGACATGCTGCTCGGGCTGGCCCGCCCGGACGCGGGCACCGTCCGGATCCTCGGTGGCACCCCGGACGACGCGGTGGCCCGGGGCCGGGTAGCCGCCGTACTCCAGACCGGCGGGCTGCTCAAGGACCTCACCGTCGGCGAGACGGTCGAGATGTCCGCGCACTTCTACCGGCACACCCGCCCGGCCGCCGAGGTCCTGGAGCGGGCCGGCATCGCCGACATCGCCGGTCGGGTGGTCGGGCGCTGCTCCGGCGGCCAGCAGCAGCGACTGCGTTTCGCGCTGGCCCTGTTGCCCGACCCGGACCTGATGGTGCTCGACGAGCCCACCACCGGCATGGACGTCGAGGGCCGCCGGGACTTCTGGCAGGCGCTGCGCCGCGACGCGCGGGCCGGCCGGACCGTCATCTTCGCCACCCACTACCTGGACGAGGCGGACGCGTACGCCGACCGGATCGTGCTGGTCCGGCAGGGGCGCATCGTGGCCGACGGCACCACCGCGGCAATCAAGAACCTGGCCGCGGGCCGTACCGTGCGGGCCACCCTGCCCGGCGCCGACCAGGCCGCCCTCGCCGCGCTGCCCGGGGTGGACGCCGTGGAGGTACGCGGCGACAGCGTGCTGGTGCGCACCAGCGACTCGGACGCCATCGCCCGGCACCTGCTCACCCGGACCGCCGCCCGGGACGTGGAGATCACCTCCCGCAACCTCGAAGACGCCTTCCTCGCCCTGACCACCGCGCAGACCGGAGCCTTGAGATGACAACCCTGCCGGCCACCCCCACCCGTACCGTCGAACCGGACCGTCGGTTGCCCGCCCTGGGCGGGTTCGCCCCCGGGGTGCTGCGCATCGAGCTGCGCCGGGTGCTGCGCAACCGCCGCACCCTCGCCTTCACGCTGATCATGCCCGGCGTCTTCTTCCTCATCTTCGGCCTGCCGCAGGGCGGGCAGAACCTGGACAACGGCCGTCCGGTGACGGCGTACGTCATGATCAGCCTGGCCGTGTACGCGGCCATGGTGGCGACCACCAGCGCCGGTGGCGCGGTCGCCACCGAGCGGGCGCTGGGCTGGAGCCGTCAGTTGCGGCTCACCCCACTGCGCCCGAGCGCGTACGTGGCCACCAAGCTGGTCACCGCGATGACCCTCGGCCTGCTCGCGGTGGTTGTCGAGTTCCTGGTGGGCGCGGCGGCCGGCGTCCGCATCCCGGCGTACGTCTGGCTGCTGTCCGGGCTCGCCGCCTGGCTCGGTTCGCTGGTCTTCGCGGCGTTCGGTCTGTTCATCGGCTATCTGGTGCCGGCCGAGAACGTCATGCAGTTCATCGGCCCGATCCTGGCCGTGCTGGCCATGTTCGGCGGCCTGTTCGTCCCGGTCGAGGTGCTGCCGGAGGTGCTCCAGCAGGTCGCGAAGTTCACCCCGGTGTACGGGATGGGCGTCCTGGCCCGCGCCCCGCTGACCGGCGACGGGGTGAGCGCGGCGGCGGTGGTCAACCTCGTCGGCTGGGCGCTGGTCTTCGGCGTCGGTGCGGCGCGGCTGTTCCGCCGGGACACCGCGCGGGTCTGAGCGCATCGACGGCTAGCGTGAACCCGATGGACCTCTCGACGGGACAGCCCCGGCCGGCGAACCGCCACTGGCGGGTCACCGGCTGGTTGCTGGCCGCCGTCTGGCTGTTCTTCCTCAACGTGCCGCTCGCCACCGCGCTGCACCAGCCGGAGCTGTGGCGGCGGGTGCTCGGCGTGACGGCACTGATCGCCTTCGGTATCGGTTACGTGCTGCTGTTCCAGTGGGCCCGCCGACTGCGCCAGGTGCTGGCGCCGATCCCGGCGGGCCGGGCACGGGCCGGGCTGGCGCTGCTGCTCCTGGTGGGTCTGGCCAGCATCCCGGGCACCGGCGGGGACTGGCTGGCCACCCTGGTCTACGTGGCGGCCGCGGCGGTGTTCCTGCTGCCGCCCTGGGAGGCTCTGGCGGTGGTGGTGGTCTGCGCCGTGACCCCCGCGCTGGCCTCCTGGCTGGTGCCCGGATGGCAGGCCGAGAGCGGCATCGTCTTCGCGGTGCTGCTCGCCTCGTTCGCCATGTTCGGGGTGTCCCAGTTGGCCCAGCGCAACAGTCAGCTCCAGGCCGCCCAGCAGGAGATCGGTCGGCTCGCGGTCGCCGAGGAACGGGCCCGCGCGGCCCGCGACCTGCACGACATCCTCGGGCACTCGCTGACCGTGGTGGCGATCAAGGCCGAGCTGGCCGGGCGGCTGATCGACGTCGACCGGGACCGGGCCGCCGTCGAGATCGCCGAGGTGGAAGCGTTGGCCCGGGCGGCGCTGGCCGACGTACGGCAGACGGTTGGGGCGTACCGCGAGGTCACTCTCGCCGCGGAGCTGGCTGGCGCCCGCTCCGCGCTGGCCTCGGCGGGCATCGCGGCGGATCTGCCGGCCGAGGTGCCGGACCTGCCGGAGGAGTGGGACCGGTTGTTCGGCTGGGCGGTACGGGAAGGGGTGACCAACGTGGTCCGGCACAGCGGGGCGAGGTGCTGCACGGTCCGGGTCCACCCGGACCGGGTCGAGGTGAGTGACGACGGCCGTGGTCCGTCCACTCCCGACACCACCGGCCACGGGCTCGTCGGTCTGCGGGAGCGGGCGCGACGGCTGGACGCCGTGGTGACCGTCGGTCGCCGGCCGGAGGGCAGCGGTTTCCTGCTGCGGGTGCACTCGCCGACGGAGGCCCGGTGAGCGGGGCCGCGCGGATCCGGCTGCTGCTCGCCGACGATCAGGCGTTGGTCCGGGGTGCGCTGGCCGCGCTGCTCTCGTTGGAGGAGGACCTGACAGTGGTGGCCGAGGTCGGCCGGGGCGATGAGGTGGTGCCCGAGGCCCGGCGGACCGACCCCGACGTGGCCCTGCTGGACGTGGAGATGCCCGGCCTGGACGGGATCGCCGCCACGACCGCGTTGCGGGCCGCGTTGCCGACCTGCCGGGTGCTGGTGGTGACCACCTTCGGCCGGCCCGGCTATCTGCGCCGGGCGATGGAGGCCGGCGCGAGCGGCTTCGTGGTCAAGGACACCCCGGCCCGGCAACTCGCCGACGCGGTCCGCCGGGTGCACGCCGGCCTGCGGGTCGTCGACCCGACGTTGGCCGCGGAAACCCTGGCCACCGGTGTGAGTCCGCTGACCGAGCGGGAGACCGAGGTGCTGCGTACGGCCCGTGGCGGTGGAACGGTCGCCGACCTGGCCCGGGCACTGCACCTGTCCGAGGGGACGGTGCGCAACCACCTCTCGGCGGCGATCGGCAAGACCGGTGCCCGCAACCGCGCCGACGCGATCCGGGTCGCCGAGCAGAACGGCTGGCTGCTCGGCGAGTGACACCCGGGTCCCGGCGTGCCTCCGCTCAGGCGGTCGGCGGCGGGGTGGGCAACCGGTCGACCACCAGCACGCTGCTGCCGGGGCGGACCTCGGCGAGCAGTTCCCGCTGGCCGGAGCGGGTCAGCCGGATGCAGCCGTTGGTGGTGTTCTCGCCCAGCTCGTCGTCGTTGTGCCAGGTGTGCACCCCGATGTGCGCGCCGCGCAGCCCGGCCGGCACAGACTCCGGGTCGTCGGGCACCGAACCGAGGGCGTAGATGTCCACCCCGCCGTAGACCGACTCCGGCGGTGGGGTGCGACCCAGGACGAAGGTGCGCCCGAGGGGAGTTTCCTGCCCCGACTGGCCGAGGCTGACCTCCCAGGAGCGCACCGCCTTGCCGGCCCGGTACCAGGTGAGACGGTGGACCTTGCGTTCCACCACGATCTGGTCGCGCAGTGGCACGGTGTCGAACCCACCGGGCGGCAGCCAGGCGAGCCGCCGGTTGGCCGAGGGCAGCAGCACTGCCGTCCAGCCGGCGTGCCGCTCGGCGATCGGCATGGTCAGCTCGACGCCGCGGATCGTCGGTTCGAGGAACGCTCGCGGACGACCGCCGGGAGCGTCGTACGCGGCGATCCGCGTGGTCGGGTGCGCGCCCTCGGTCAGCGGTGTGGTGTCCATGGTGGCCGGGTCGGCGGGGAACCCTCTGGGGGCGGGGTCGTAGTCGACCACCGGCAGCCCGGCCGGGGCGGGCGCGGCCGGGGGGATCGGCTCCTCGGCGTTCTGCTCGACACTGCTCGGCGTCGGGTCGGCCGCCGCGACGACCTTCTCGGGGGCCGTCGGGCTCGGGGTGAGGGCCTGGCCGATCAGCAGCGCGCTCACCAGCAGCACGGGCACGGCGATGGCGGCGGCCACCCAGACGCCACGGCGGCGGTACGGGGTCTTTCCGGCAAACTCCACCAAATGACTGTATAGGACGCAGGTTCGCCGGGAAGAGCCCCTTGTCAGACAAAATGCGATAACAGAGGGCTCTTCCCGGCGGTGCGTCAGACCCGTGCGCCGATGTGGATCGCCACGGCGTCGTGTGCCGGCACGTTGGCCGCGAACCAGCCGCTACCGTCCACCGTGATCACCGGTCCGCTGCACGTGCCGCCCGCGTACGTGCCGTGGATGACGTCGCAGTACCGACCGGCGGGCAGCCCGGTGTAGTAGGAGCGGCCGTTCACCGCCGAGTCCTCGTCGTTGACGGTGATGAAGCCCTTGCCGCTGCGGCTGAACGCGATGTGGTTGTTGCCGTTGTCGTACCAGTTGGCCACGGCGGCACCCTCGGTGGCGTTGCGGAAGCCCACCATGTTGGCGATCACCGGCCAGCGGTGCTCACACTCCCAGCCGGAGTAGCAGGTGGCGTTGAGCGTCTTGTTGGCGCCGTCCGAGGGTGGGCCGGCGTCCCGGTTGCTGAAGGTGTAGCTGGACATCACGGTCGGCGAGCCGTACGGCCAGGCCAGCATGAACGCGTTCGCCAGGGAGTAGATGCCCCGATCCTTGTAGGTCAGCACCCCACCCGAGTCGCGCTGGGTGTCGTGGTTGTCGACGAACACCGAGGCCTTTCCGGTGGGCAGGTGCCCCCAGCCCTCGCCGAAGTTGCGCAGGTACGCCAACCGCTCCGAGCGGAACACCCGGGCCAGGTCCTTGCCGTAGCGGAACTCGTGCACGTCACCGTTGCCGGTGTACTCGGTCGGCTGGACCGGCTCGCCGGCACCGTAGATGACCTCCTGCACGATGTACGCCGAGCGGGAGAGCTTGCCCCTGATCGCGGCGATGTCGGCGGCCGGCATGTGCTTGCTGGCGTCCAGTCGGAAACCGTCCACACCGAGGGAGAGCAGGTCGTTGAGGTACGAGGCGATCTTCGTGCGCACGTAGTCCGACTCGGTCTTGAGGTCCGAGAGGTTGACCAGCTCGCAGTTCTGCACCTCGTACCGGTCGTTGTAGTTGGCGATGTCGTCGCCGCCGTTGCGACCGCAGTGGTGGAAGTCCTGGGTCTGGTAGATGCCCGGGTAGTCGTAGTGCGAGAAGGACGAACCGGCCCAGCCGGTACCGCCGTTGTCCTGACCGGACATGTGGTTGATCACCGCGTCGACGAGCACCTTGACCCCGGCCGCGTGGCAGGTGTTCACCATCGACTGGAACTGGGCCCGGGTGCCCTTGCGGGACTCGATCCGGTAGCTGACCGGCTGGTACGCCAGCCACCACTGGTTGCCCCGTACGTGTTCCTGTGGGGGCGAGACCTGCACGTAGCCGTAGCCCTTCGGGCCGAGCGTGCTCTGGCACTCGCTGGCCACCGAGGGCCAGTTCCACTCGAAGAGCTGGACGATGACCTTCTTGGAGCCGGACGGGGCGGCGACGGCCGGTGATGCCGGCGCGGTGGCGGGAAGAAGCAGGCTGGCGACCAGGCCGAGGGCGAGGATCGCCGAGCCGCGTCGACGTCGGTGCATCGAGGACTCCTGACGAACGCAGGGCGGGGTGGGGGTGGTGGCGCGGCGGGGAACGCTGGGTTGTCGGAATCTTGCAACCCATGCTGAAAATTTCCGAAAGATTACAAGCCTGTTGCAGCCGCTGTCAATGCATGGACGGTCGTCACTGCAATGACCCGCGCGTGTGAGCGTGCGCAACGCACGTCGGCGGCAGTTGGTTCGATCCCGCCCCAGAAATTTTTGGCAGCAGGTGATCCGCGCGCCCCCACTGTCCGTACTGGATGGGGGAGCAGGGGTCGGCCGGTGGTACGCCGCCGCGAGACGATCGAGGAGCAGATGGCCCGGGCACAGCAGGACAAGAAGGCGGCGACCGTCCGGACCAGCGCCAGCAGTCGGGGGGTGCGGACCCGGTCGCGGTCGGCGACAGCCATGCTGATCGCGTCGGTGCTCGCCGCGCTCTGGGCTGCGGTCATGCTGACCGGCGCCGGCCAGAAGGCGTACGCGTACGGCTTCTTCTTCACCGAGTTCTTCGCCGGGGTGATCTCCCTGGTGGCGTTGAGCCTCACCGTGATGCTCGGTCTGCTCGCCACCGACCGGTTGGTGCTGCGCATCTCGCACCGGGTGCTGATGCAGTCGGCGCACCGGGCCACCGGTGTGCTGGGCGTGGCCGGCCTCGGCTTCCACGTCCTCACCAAGATCGCCACGGGCCGGGCGGCGGCGACCGACGCGGTGGTGCCGTTCGTCGGCGGCAGAGGGCTCTACGTCGGGCTCGGCACGGTGGCCGCCCTGCTCATGGTCAGCGTGATCTGGACCGGGATCATCCGGGCCCGCTTCGCGGGCGTCGGTCCGAAGTGGCTGTGGCGCACGCTGCACTCCACCGCGTACCTGGTCTGGCCGTTCGCTGTCTTTCACGGCCTCAACGCCGGTCGGGCCGCAGCGCCCTGGGTGATGTTCAGCTACCTCGGCTGCATTTTGCTGGTGGTGCTTGCCCTGCTGGTCCGGTTCTCGGTCACCATCGGTCGGCGCAGCCGCGAGCAGCACCAGGCCGCGGTGCGCAACGCGGTGATGGTAGGCCGGGCCGAGGAGGCGAAGACCGCCCGATCGCTGCTGGCCGGGTTGGGCCGGCGCAGCAAGGCCGCCGACAAGCGTCCCGCCTGGGCGGAGACCACCACCGCCACCTGGGCCGCGCCGGCCGCGCGACGTGACCCCGAACGGTTCACCGTCCCCGTGGTGCCCGAGCCCGGTTCCCTCGTCGAGCCGACCCGGCCGAGCCGACGTCGACGGGAGGAGGAGCCGGCGGCCCGCCGCGACACCGAACGCTCCCGCAGCCGGCGCGACGAGGTGGAGCCCACGACCCGCCGGTCGACCCGCCGCGGCGTCGAGGAGACCGACACCCGCCGGCGCGACGAGGAAGAGCTGGCGCCGGTGGCCCGGCGTCGCGGCTCGCGTACCCGGGACGAGGACGTTCCGACCGGCCGGCGACGCGCCGAGGACCCGGTCGTCGAACGGTCCAGCCGCCGGTCCCGCAGCGAGGACGACGGCAGCCGGTACTCGGCCCCGCCGACGGTCGAGCCCGAGGAGCCGTGGGACAGCCCGCGCCGGTGGCAGGCCGCCGAGCCGATCTCCGCCGGCCCCATCTCCAGCAGCCCGATCTCCGCGACGCCGCGCAGTGACAGCGGCTGGCACAGCGCCGACGAGGACCTGGCGGACGAGCCGGACTACTGGCGCCCGCCGGCCCGGTACGTGCCGGACGAGGTGCCGCCGCCGGTCGACGACACCCCGACCCTGGTCGACCTGGCCTCCCGGCGCGCGCGCCGGACGGCTGGCGAGGGCCGGTCCGCCAAGCGCCGCAAGGCCAGCGCCGACGCGGTGGACGGGGCGTACTGGGCCGGGCTGCGAGGTGAGGCGAAGTGATGCGTACCGCCGTTCCACCGGTCGCCTGTGTGGGCGAACCCCGGCTCACCGCCGGCTTCGCCGAGTACGGCCGACTCGACCTGCTCGCGCACGAGGAGGTGCACGGACCGATCGGCCCGATGGAGCCGGCGCAGCTGCTCCGGCTTGCCGAGGGCATGCAGCTCAAGGGCAAGGGCGGAGCGGGTTTCCCGTTCGCCCGCAAACTGCGCGCGGTGCTGGAGTCCTGCGAGCGGCAGGACCTCGCCGCCGTGGTGGTGGTCAACGCCACCGAGGGGGAGCCGGCCAGCTGGAAGGACAAGGTGCTGCTGACCCGCGCGCCGCACCTGATCCTGGACGGGGCGGCGCTGGCCGCGTACGCGCTGGACGCCGACGAGATCGTGATCGGCGTGGCGGACGACGGGGTCGGCCGGGACTCGCTGATGGATGCGCTCGAAGAGCGCCGGATGCCGGTGCAGACGACGATCGTCACAGTGCCGCACCGGTTCATCTCCGGTGAGGGCGGCGCACTGGTCAACGGGATCAACGGGCTGCCGCACATCCCGCCCGGCACCAAGAAGCGCTCCAGCGACTCCGGGGTCAGCGGCCTGCCCACCCTGCTCTCCAACGCCGAGACGTACGCCCAGCTCGCCGTCGGCGCCCGACTCGGCCCGTACGAGTACGCGGCCCTCGGCACCGACGACGAGCCGGGCACCGTGCTGCTCACCGTGACCGGCGCGGCGGGCCGGCCGGCGGTGGTCGAGTGCACCGCCGGCATGCCGCTGCGCGACGTCCTCGACCTGTGCGAGGTGCCGGAAATTCAGGGCATCCTGATGGGCGGCTACCACGGCAAGTGGATCACCCCGGAGGCGGCGGAGACGGCCGAGGTCTCCCGCAAGGGCCTGGCCGCGGTAGGCGGCACCCTAGGCGCGGGCATCATCATCCCGCTCGGCGTCGACACCTGCCCGCTCGGTGAGGCCGCCCAGGTGGTGCGCTACCTGGCCGGGGAGTCCGCCGGCCAGTGCGGGCCGTGCAAGATGGGCCTGCCGGATCTGGCCCGCGCCGTGGACCTGGCCGTGGCCGGCAGCCAACCGGCGGACGTGGTGCGAGCCGCCGCCGGCGAGGTGAAGGGCCGGGGCGCGTGCAGTCACCCGGACGGCACCGCCCGGTTCGCGCTCTCCGCGATCGAGGTATTCGCCGAGGACCTGCGGCTGCACAGCACCGGTGACGGCTGTGGGCGGCGGGTCAAGGGCGTGATGGGGCTGCCGGGCGCACCCGACGAGAACCCGCAGAAGCTCACCCTGGACTGGTCGCGCTGCGACGGGCACGGCCTCTGCGCGCACGTCGTACCGGACTTCATCCGGCTCGACGCGAACGGATACCCCGCCTTCCCGCCCACCCCCGTGCCGACCTGGCTGCGCGAGGGCGCGCTGAAGGCCGTCAAGGTGTGCCCGGAGCTGGCTCTGCGCCTCGCCAAGGCCGAGTAGGGAAGGCACCCAGTCAACGCCTGATGAGCGTCGGGAAGGGTCCCTTCCTGACCGGAACGGAGAAGCGGATGCCCAGTGGCATGGCATGGACGGCGGCCGGGCATCTACGCCGCGCCGCCACCGCCGGGGCGCTCGTCGTGGCCCTGTCCGGCGCTGCTGCCTGCACCGGCACCGCGCCGGGTGGCCCCGCCGTCGCCGGGTCGGCCCCTGCCTCGACCGGTACGGCGACCACACCGACCGCTACGCCGGCCGGCGCGCCACCCGCAGCCCCGGCGCAGGTCCCGGACATCCTGCGCTTCACCGGCACCACCCTCACCGGCGCCGCGTTCGACGCCGCGCAGCTCGCCGGCAAGCCGGTGGTCCTGTGGTTCTGGGCGCCGTGGTGCGCCACCTGCGCCAGCCAGGCCTGGACGGTCGCCGAGGTCGCGCCCCGATACCGGGACACCGTGCCGATCATCGGCGTCGCCGGGCTGGGCGAGCAACGCGCCATGAAGGAGTTCGTCACCGAGTTCGACCTCGCCGGGACGCCGCAGATCGAGGACCGCAAGGGCGCGCTCTGGAAGCGGTTCAAGGTGACCGAACAGAGCATCTTCGTGATCATCGACCGCAACGGCACAGTGGTCCACCAGGGCTTCCTCGACGGTGAGGCGCTCACCGCCCGCGTCGCCGCCCTGGCCGGGGCGTGACCGCCGCACTGCTGCTCGCGCTGACCGCCGGCATGCTCGGCGCGGTCAACCCGTGCGGCTTCGCGTTGCTGCCCGCGTACCTCTCGCTGTTGGTCGCCGGTGCGTCGGACACCCGCGGCGCGGTCGGCCGCGCGCTCACCGCGGCGGCCGGGCTGACAGTGGGGTACGTGCTGGTCTTCGGCGCGTTCGGGCTGGCGCTCGCGCCGCTGGCCGGCTGGCTGCGACCCCGGCTGCCCTGGCTGACCGTGACGCTCGGCGTGCTGCTGGCGGTGGCGGGCTGCTGGCTGCTCGCCGGACGGCGACTGCCCTCCCCGGGCTGGTCGGCCCGAGCGCCCCGGCTGACCCGTTCCTGGCCGTCGATGGTCCTGTTCGGTGCGGCGTACGCGTTGGCGTCGCTCGGCTGCGCCATCGCACCGTTCCTGGCCATCGTGGTGACCAGCCTCCAGGCCGGCTCGACCGGCCAGGGGGTGGCGCTCTTCGGCGCGTACGCCCTCGGGATGGGTCTGGTCGTTGCGGTCGCCGCGCTCGGCGTGGCGCTGGTGCGCGACGGCCTGGTGGCGCGGCTGCGGGTCGCTGGCGCGCTCGTGCCCCGGCTCAGTGGCCTGATGCTGCTGCTCGCCGGTGGTTACGTCGCCTGGTACGGCTGGTACGAGCTACGGCTGGCCGCCGGCCGCCGCGACGCCCTGCGGGACCCGGTGATTCGGGTGGCCTCGGAGGTGCAGCACGCCCTGGCCGACGCTCTCGACGCCGTCGGCCCACCAGTGCTGCTGGCCGCTCTCGTCCTGCTCGCCGCGCTGGGCGCCTGGATGCGTCGACGGGGGCGCGGGGCGGACCCGGCCCCCGTCGAACGGACCGGCTAGCGCGGGGTCAGACGGTCGGTGCCCAGGCGGTCCTGGAGGACCTTCGGGATCAGCACCGAGCCGTCGGCCTGCTGGTTCTGCTCCAGGATGGCCGGGAAGAGCCGGCTGGTGGCCAGCGCCGACCCGTTGAGGGTGTGCACGAAGCGCGTCTGCTTGCCGCCCGGCTCCCGGTAGCGGATGGCCGCCCGACGGGCCTGGTAGTCGCCGGCCCAGGAAACCGACGACACCTCCTTGTACTTGCCGGTGCTCGGCATCCACACCTCGATGTCGAGGGTCTTCTTCATCGAGGCGCTGGCGTCACCGGCGGAGAGCAGGGTGCGCTGGTAGTGCAGACCCAGCCCCTCGACCAGGCTCTCGGCGTGGGCGAGCATCTCCTCCAGAGCGGCGTCGGCCTGCTCCGGCAGCGTGAACTGGAAGATCTCCACTTTGTTGAACTGGTGCCCGCGCACCGTGCCGCGCTCGTCGGAGTGCGAGCCGGCCGACTCCCGCCGGTAGCACGGGGTGTACGCGAAGGCCTTCAGCGGCAGCTTCGGGCTCTCCAGGATCTCGTCCTGGTACGCACCGAGGATCGCCGTCTCCGACGTGGGCAGCAGGAACTGTCCGCGCGGGGCGGACGCCGAGTCCAGGTGGTAGACGTCGTCGTAGAACTTGGGGAACTGGCCGGCGGCGAAGCCGGCCGAGTCCAGCAGGAGGTGCGGCGGGAGCAGGAACTCGTAGCCGGCCTTGATGTGCTGGTCGACGAAGTAGTTGAGCAGCGCCCACTCCAGCCGGGCACCGATGCCGGTGTAGATCCAGAAACCGGACCCACCGAGCTTGACCCCGCGCTCGTAGTCGACCAGGCCCAGCGCGCGGCTCAGCTCGACGTGGTCGCGGACCTTCTCGATCACCGGCGGCTCGCCGAAGGTCTTCACGACCCGGTTGGCTTCCTTGCCGCCGGCCACGACGTCGTCGCTGGGCAGGTTGGGCAGCTCACTCATCGCGTCGCGCAGCCGGGCCTGCACCTCGTCCAGCTGGGACTCCAGCTCGGCGAGCTGCTTACGCTCGGCCTCCGGCGCGGCGGCCTGCGGCTCCTCGCCGGCGCGCTTGGCCTGCGCGTATGCCCGGGCCTCCGCCTTGCGGCGTTGCCGCTCGGCGTCGATCTCCGTGATCAGGGCGCGTCGTTCCTGGTCGAGCCGCTGAATCTCGTCCAGGGCACTGGTGACCTCGGCGGGATCCAGACGCTTCGCCAGCGCGGTCGCCACCGCCTCGCGATCCTTCCGGATCAACTCCATGTCGAGCATGCTGCTCTGTACGCCTCCGTCCGGGGTTCACAGGTGAACCACCAGATGCTACCGTCGCGGGCTTTTCCTCGCGGGACGGGGATTGCTGGCCGCCGGCTCAGAGCCGGATCGGCATGAGCACCGAGTAGGTGTCCGCGTCGTCCGGTCGGCGTAGGGCCAGCGGGGAGATCGGCCCGTCCAGCTCCAGCACCAGTTGCGGCGCGCCGGCCGCGTTCAACGCGTCCAGCAGGTAGCGACCGTCCACCCCGACTCGCAGCGCGTCGCTGTCCAGGTCGGCGGCGGGGAGCAGCCGAAGACAGCCCTGGTCGTCGACGCCGAGCACGGTGACCTCCCGGGCCGTGCCGTCGTCGTCGCGGGCGACGGTGGGGGCCGCCGGGTCGGCCAACGCGGCGCGCAGCGTGGCCACGTCGACAGTGATCCGGCGCGCGGTGGGCCGCTCGCCGACGGCCTTGCGCAGCAACCGGCGGTAGTCCGGGAAGTCGTACGGCAGGGCGGTGCCGGTCAGCGTCCGGTCGGCCACCAGCACCCGCAGGTCCGCGCCCGCCACTGTCAACGACACCGGCCAGGCGTCGGCGGCGTCGAGCAGCGGCCGGAGCTGGTCGACGAGGGCCACGGGGACGAACACCCGCACCGGCGGACCGTCGACGTCGGCCCGGGAGCGGGCCAACGCGAGCCGGTACCGGTCGGTGGCGACGAGCCGGACACCGTCGGGCTCCACGTCGAGCAGCACGCCGCAGAGCATCGGCATCTCCGGGTCCGCGCCGACGGCGAAGCGCACCGCGTCGAGCGCGGCGGCCAGGTCGGCGGGGGAGAGCAGCAGCGTGGTGGTGCTCGGCTGGGCCGGGTCGACCAGCGCCCGGAGCCGGGTCACCTCCCGACGGGCGTCGGCCAGCCCGTCGACCAACCGGCGCAGGTGGGTGTCGAGCAACCGGTGCACCGCCGCCGGCTCGGCGCGGACCGCGGCGGCGATCTCCGGCACCGGCATGCCGATCCGGCGCAGCCCGGCCACCAGCCGGGCCGGGGCGATCTGCTCATCGGTGTACCAGCGGTAGCCGGTCACCGGGTCGACCAGGGCCGGTTCCAGCACCCCCGCCGAGTCGTAGAAACGCAGGGCGCTGACGGTCAGGCCACTGGCCCTCGCCAGCTCACCGATGCTGTGCAGGTCGCTCACGCTGGGCATCCTGCCCCCTCGACCCGGTCGAGGGTCAAGCCGAGTGCTCCGCCGTGTCCTGCTTGAGCACCCGGAAGGTGAGCCCGGCCCGGACGAGCCGGTCGAGCAGCGCGTCACCCATCGCGGCGACCGGGGTGACCTGACCGGCGGTCCGCGGCAGCTCGTCGAGCGCCAGGCACAGCGCCGACTCGCCGAGCATCTTCGCCGTCTCGTCGTAACCGGGGTCGCCGCCAGCCACCTCGGTGACCACCCGCTGCCCGCCGCCGGTGCCCACGAACCGGACCCGGAACCAGGACGCCGCCCGTTGCTCGGCGGTGGGCCCCTGCCCGGACGCGAGCCGGCCGAGCAGCCACCGTCGGCTGGGCGGCAGCTTCACCAGCCCGACCACCGCTCCGAGCCCGACCGCGCCGGCCAGCACTGTGGGCAGCCGCTTCACGGCGGCGAAGTGCCGGTAACGGAAGTCCGGACCGTACTCCGGGCGGGCCGCCGCCGAGCGGCGGACCACCTGCGGGTCGATGGTCGGCAGCGGCACGGTCCAGATGCCCAGCTCCGCCGAGCGGCCCAGCCGGCCGGCCACCGCCCGCACCCGGCGGTCGGTGGGGCGCGGCTCGACCGCCCGGCGGTCCCGGGCGGCCTGGCTGGCCTGCCCCGTACGGGAGAACGCGGTGAGCGCCGAATGGTAGGTGCCGGCGGAGAACCGGCCACCGGCGCGCACGTAACCGTCCACGGTGATCGGCACGTCGGCCGGGAGTTGCTTGACGGTGAACCAGACGCCCAGGTCGTGCGGGATGGAGTCGAACCCGCAGGCGTGCACCAGCCGCGCGCCGGTGCGGGCCGCCTCGGCGTGGTGGCGCACATACATCAGGTCGACGAACTCCGGCTCACCGGTGATGTCCAGATAGTCGGTGCCGGCCCTGGCGCAGGCGGCGACCAGCGGCTCGCCGTGGTGGACGTACGGGCCGACAGTGCTGGCCACCACCCGGGCGCTCTCCGCGACGGCGCGCAGCGAGGCCGCGTCGGTCACGTCGGCGGTGAGCAGCGGCAGGTCGGTCAACGTCGGGTCGATCGCGGCCAACCGGTCCCGGACGGCGGCGAGGCGGCCCGGGTCGCGCCCGGCCAGCGCCCAGCGCAGCCCCGGCGGCGCGTGCCGGGCCAGGTATTCAGCGGTCAGGCCCCCGGTGAACCCGGTTGCCCCGAACAGCACCACGTCGTACGTTCGCTCCCCAGCCATCCCCAGAGTCTGCCATTCGCGGTGCCCGATGGCAGATCACGAAAGGGCCGTCACGGCGTGAACACGGCCCGTACGCATCCGTCGGCCCGGTCCCGGAACAGCGCGTACCCCTGCGGGCCCTGCTCCAGCGGCAGCCGGTGGGTGGCCAGCTGCTCGGTGCGCAGCTCGTCGCGGGCCATCCGGTCCAGCAGCATCGGCACGTCCCGCAGGTCCGGCCGCCGGGCCCCGCGCAGCGTGAGCCGCCGGTCGGTCACCGTGCCCAGCGGAAACGCGTCGACGAAACCGGCCGCCTCGCCGACCACCACCACCACACCGCCCTTGCGGCAGGCGTACACGGCCTCCCGCAGGGCGTCCGGGTGGTCGGCGGTGCGGCCACCGAAGCGACCGGCCGCCGACCAGCCGACCGCCACCACGCACACGTCCGCCCCGCGTCCGCCGCTGCGGTCACGCAGCTCCGCCGCGACGTCGGTGTGGCGATAGTCCAGCGGCTCCGCGCCACAGTGCCGCTCCGCCATCCGCAACCGCTCCTCGTAGCGGTCCACCACCAGCACCTGGGCGGCACCACGCCGCACCGCCGCCCAGGCGGTCAACTGGCCCACCGCTCCGGCGCCCCAGATCGCCACCACGTCGCCGGGGCGCACCGCACCCAGCTCAGCCGCCGACCAGCCGGCCGGTGCCGCATCGGCGGCGAACAACGCCCGGTCGTCGTCGACGGCGTCCGGCACCGGAAACGCGCCCACGTCGGCGTACGGCACCCGCACGTACTCGGCGTGACCGCCCGCGAAGCCGCCCGCCGCCCGGGGCCGGCCGAAACCGCCGGCGTCCCGTCCCTGGTCGGGGTCGGCGCTCGCCAGGTCGACGCTGCTGTTGTCGCAGCAGGAGTGCAGGCCCTGACGGCAGTACCAGCAGCCGCCGCAGGCGACACTCGCGCCGACGACCACCCGGTCGCCGGTGCGGTGCCGGCGGACTGCGGGCCCGACCTCGACCACCTCGCCCAGGAACTCGGCCCCGAGCACGTCACCGGCCCGCAGCAGCGGATCCCGCCCGGCCAGCAGCGGCAGGTCACCGCCGCAGGTGGTGCTGCGACGAACCCGGACGATCACGTCACGCTCGTTGCGTAGCTCCGGGTCGCTCACCTCGCGTACCGCCACCTCCTCGGCGGCGACCCAGCACAGCGCCCTCACCCGTGCACCTCGCGGCGGTCCAGCGCCGACCGGTCCGCGCGCAGCACCTCGCCGGCCTCCACCCGTTGCTTGACCTGTCGCAGGGTGCGGCGCACCAGCAGGCCCGGGTCGTCACCGACCAGGTGCGCGGCCAGCCCGGGGGGCGGGGTGCCGCCGGGCAGCGGCCGGGCCGCCAGCTCCGTGCCCCGGTCGCCGGGCGCGGGCCGCACCCGCACCTCGACCGCGCCGCCGAGGCGGCGCAGCGGTTCGGGCCAGCGACCATCGGGGAGCACCTGCTCCGGAGGCCGGTCGACAGTCACCACCTGCCACCGGGCCGGCGCTCCAGGGTCGCCGTCCGCGCCGGTCCGGCCGCGCCGCCGGGGTACGCGCAGCAACCGCGCCGCCCCGGTCAGCGCCGCGCTGCCGAGGGCGGGTCCCGCCCGCGCCAGCCGTCCCATTCGTCCCCACCCGTCCTCGCGGTCCACGTCCCCCGATCGTCGGTCCCGGCCGGGTGAAGCGTGCTCGCCCGGAAGGGGTGAACCGGCCCCCGCCGGGTAACCGCTCGCCGACCGGGGGCGGAGCGCGTGGTGGGGGTGGGGCTGGGTGCCGGAACAGCGGAATCGCGTACGGGTCGAAACCGCACGACAGGTCGATACGGCACCGGGGCGTCCGGCGGAATCTCCGCTGCTGGCGTCCCGGCTGACTCCGGCCGTGCCGCCGGAGCCGGTGGTGGCCAGGCCCCGACTGCTGCGCCGGTTGGACGAGGGCAGTGCCGGGCCGGTCACCCTGATCGCTGCTCCCGCCGGCTGGGGCAAGACCACGCTGCTCGCCTCCTGGGTACGGCTGGGCGGTGCTGAGCCCGACGTCGAGCCGGGCGCGGTCGTTCCCGACGCCGGCGACCTGTCGGTGCCGCCCGAGGCCCGCCCGGTCCCGGCGTGGCTGTCCGTGGAGGTGGGCGACGACGGCGACCGGCTCTGGGCGTACCTCGCGGCGGCGCTGCGGTCGGCGACCGGGTCGGCGGAGGACGGCCCGCTGCCGGACCGGCCGCCGCGCCCGGAGCAGCTGGAGGTGCTGGCCGCCACGCTCGCCGCCGCGGACCGGCCGGTGCTGCTGGTCCTGGACGACCTGCACCGGGTCGCCGACCCGGCGGCGCTGACCGGCCTGGAGTTCCTGCTGCGACATGCCGAGCGGCGGCTGCGCCTGGTGATCGGCGCGCGGGCCGGGTTGCACCTGCCCCTGCACCGGCTACGCCTCGCCGGAGAGCTGACCGAGATCGGCCCGGACGAGCTGGCGTTCACCGACGACGAGGTGGCCGACCTGCTCACCGCGCACGCTGCCGCCCTACCGGCAGCCGCCGTACACCAGCTGCGCGACCGGACCGGCGGCTGGCCGGCCGCGCTGCGCATCGCCGCGCTGGCGGTGCGCGGGCAGCCCGACCCGGAGCGCTGGGTGGGGCAGTTCGGGGGTGACCAGCCGGAGATCGCCGGCTACCTGCACGAGGAGGTGCTCCCGGCACTCGACCCGGCCGAGGAGGACCTTTTGCGCCGGACCGCCATCGTCGACACCGTCTGCGCCGACCTGGCCGAGGCGTTGACCGGCCGGGCCGACGCCGCACAGGTGCTGGCCGCCCTGGCCGGGACCGGTGGCCTGCTGCACCGCGAGGACACCCGCCCACCCTGGTACCGCTGCGAGCCCCTGCTCGCCGACCTGCTCCGTGCCGACCTGGCCCGGTTGCCCCCCGACGAACTGCGTGACCTGCACGCACGGGCTGCCGACTGGTACGCGGGCGACGGGCGGCCGGCCGACGGTCTGCGACACGCGCTGGCCGCCGGCCGGTGGGACCTGGCCGGTGACCTCTTCGTCGCGCACTGGCCGGAACTGACCCGGTACGACCGGGACCCGGTGCACGCCCCCGCCCCCATGACCCCGCCGGCGGAGGTGATCCGCGCCGACCCGGAGGTGGCGTTGGCCTGCGCCGCCGAGCGCGCGTACGCCGGTGATCTGCCGGCCGCCAGCAGCCACCTGCGCTCGGCCGCCGACCATGCCGCTGGCCTGCCCGTGCCGCGGCGGGACCGGTTCCTACGCCTGGTCACCGCGCTGGAAGTGAGCGTGGCACGCCTCTCCGGCGACCCGGCGGAGGTCCGGGCCGCCGCCGCCCGACTGTTGCGCACCCGCCCGGCGGGCGCCACGCCGACCCGGCTGCCGGACTCCGCGTCGACCGGAGCGGCCAGCTCCGCCCCGACGGCCGGTGGGGGAGGCGCGGCCGACGACGCGGACCTGAGAGCGTTCACCGGCACCGCCCTCGGGCTGGTCGAGTTGGCCGACGGCGCACTCCCGGCCGCCCGGTTCGTCCGGGCCCGGGCGGCGGCGCGCGAGGCCGGCCGTCCGCGTACCGAGTTGGTCGGCGCCAGCCGTGCCGCGCTGCTGCTCGCGGTGCGCGGCGAGCTGCGGGCGGCCGAGCAGGCGGCTCGGGACGCGCTGGGCATGCCACCCTGTCGGGGCTGGTCCTGTCGGCTCGACTGCGCCTACTCGTACCTGGCGTTGGCCCTGGTCGCGCAGCTCCGCGACCAGCCCGAGGAGGCTGCCGCCAACCTCGCTCTCGCCGGCCCGGCCCTCGGCATCGTCGGCGGCTGGATCGCCGGCCCCGAGACGGATGCGGGCGACGACTGGCCGGCCGCCGCTGCCGACGAACCGGTAGCGGCGACGGTGGCCACGCTGTGCCGGGCAAAGCTGCACCGCGACGCCGGCGACCCGGCAGCCGGACAACGACTGCTCGTCCGGGCCCGGGAGGCGCTGGCCGACCGGCCGTCCGCGACCGAGCTGGCCGGCCTGCTGCGGGGTGCCGAGGCCGAACTGCGTGCCGAGCGGGGTGACCTGGACGCCGCCCGCGACCTGTTGGTCGGCGCGAGCGAACCAGTCCTCGCGGTCGCGGCGGCGAAGGTGGAACTGCTGGCCGGTGACGCCGCTGCCGCAGGGCGCGCCCTGCCGGGCTGGCAGTCACCAGCGGCCACCTCCTGGCCCCTGCCGGTACGCCTCGACGCGGGGCTGCTGGACGCCCTGCTGGCCGAGCGGGCCGGCGACGGGCGGCGGGCGGGCCGGATCCTGGAGCAGGTGCTGGACCTGGCCGGGCCGCAGGGCTGTCGACGGGTCTTCACCCGCGCCGAACCACCCGTGCGGGACCTGCTGGCCGCCCACCTGGACGCCGGCACCGCGCACTTCGCGCTGGTCAGCGACCTGGTGCGAGGGGCCGGCAGGAGCACCGCCCGGCCCGCCGTCGAGCCGAGGGACACGCTCGACGAGCCGCTCACCGAGCGGGAGCTGACCATCCTGCGCTACCTGCAGAGCATCCTGTCCAACGTGGAGATCGCCAGCGAACTGTCGCTGTCGGTCAACACGGTGAAGACCCACGTCCGCAACATCTACCGCAAACTCGACGCGACCCGCCGGCGCGAGGCGGTCCGGCGGGCGCGCGAGTTGCGGCTGATCTGAGCAGGTCGACGGTTCTCAGCGGGTCGGCGGTCAGGCGTTGCCGGCGGTCAGGCGTTGCCGGCGGCGTCCACGGCCGCCAGCAGGTCGGGCAGGTCGTAACCACCGTCGTGCCGAACGCCGTTGACGAACAGGGTGGGGGTGCCGTTCACCCCGCTGCGGATGCCGCCGACGAAATCCCGGCGCACCCGGTCCGCGTGACTGCGGCCCTCCACCTCGGCGTTCAACTCGTCCGGCGGCAACCCGACCTGCTCGACACCGAGCGAGAGGTGCACCGGGTCGAGTTGGTCCTGGTGCTCGTAGAGCCAGTCGTGCATCTCCCAGAACCGGCCCCGGACCCCGGCGGCCTCGGCCGTCTCGGCGGCGCGTTCCGCGTACGGGTGCATGTTGGCGATCGGGAAGTACCGGTAGACCAACCGCACGGTGTCGGCCCGCTGCCGCAGCAACTCGTGCAGGTTCGGGTACGCGGCACCGCAGAACTGGCACTGGAAGTCGCCGTACTCGACGATGGTCACCGACGCGTCGGCCGGGCCCCGGATGTGGTCATCGGTCGTCACCGGATCCCGAAGCCGGGCGGTGACCTGAAGTGGCGTGGTCATCCGGCCATCACCTTCCGATCGGCGGCGAGTTGGTCCAGCGCGTCGAAGATGCCGTCCGCGCCCGGGTTGACGTCGGGTGGGGAGAGGTAGCTCCAGGTCACCGTCCCTGCCGGGTCCAGCACCACGAGCGCGCGGGCCGCCTCACCGTTCGACATGTACGCGCCGTAGCGGCGGGCCACCTCGCCCTTGGGCTCGAAGTCGGCCAGCAGCGGGAACTCGATGCCCCGGCTCTCGGCGAACGCCCGGTGCGACCAGATGCTGTCCACCGAGATGCCGAGCACCGCTGCCCGGTACTGGGCGAAGACAGGCGCCGCCGACTGGTAGAGGGACATCTGGTCACCGCAGACCGGGCTCCAGTCAGCGGGGTAGAAGGCGAGCACGACCGGCCGGCCACGGAATTGCTCAGGGCCGACGAGGGCCCCGTCCGGGGTGGCCGCCAGGGTGAAACCGGGCGCGGGGCGGCCCGGTTGGATCAGCCCGTTCGGATCACTCATGCCTCCAGCCTGCTCCCGGGGCGGGTGAGACGGACTCACCCACCCCGGGTGGTTCCACGCCCCGTTCAGCGCCCGCTGAGCGGGCGCCCGCGTCCGCTCAGCGCAGCCCCGGGGCAACCGCGATGTGGTTCTGCACCTCGCGGATGCCGGGCGCGGACCAGGCCAGCTGCTCCACCTCGGCCCGCTCGGGCATCGAGTGCACCAGACCGGCGAGCACCGCCGTGTCGCCGTGCACCCGAACGCTGATCCGTTCGGCCTCGGTCGCGCCGGCCCGGGCGAGGGCGTCGACGATCCGCTCGGCCAGATCCCGGCCGTCGGGTGGGGCGGCCGGACGGACGGTGATGCCGTTGCTCACCCCGCGTACGCCGGTCAGCCGGCTGACCGCCCGTTCGGAGGCCCGGCGCTGGTACTCCCACTCGACGTCGCCGTGCAGCGTCACCCAGCCGGCCGAGACGGTGACCTGGAGCTTCTCGATGGGCACGAAGGCGTCCCATTCCAGCGCGTGGCTGGCGGCGGCGGCCAGGTCGGGATCGGCGCGCTCGGAGCCGCTGTCCAGTTGCACGGCCACGTCGTTGGCGACCGCCCGGACCCGGGCGACCCGGTGCGTGGCTCGCTCGGCGGCCCACTTCTTGGCGTAGCTGTCCACGCGTCCGGTCAGCGTGACGACGCCCTCGGCGACTGTCACGCCGATCTCGTGCGGCTGCACCCGCGGTTCCCAGGTCAGCTCGTCGAGTACGGCGGACTGGATGTCCTGGTCGGTTCGGCTGATCTCCGCGATGGCCATCTGCCCCTCCTCCCGTGCTCTGTCGGCGGACCGGGCGTCGGTCGCGGCCGGGAGGTCCGCCGTCGTCCGATCCTGCCGCCGCTCCGGGTGAACCATCCTCGCCCGGAAGGGGTGATGGCCCGGCTGTGCTGTTCCGGGACGGCCGGATTTCCGCCATGGGAGCGCTTCCAAAGCGAGCCACCTTCAGTTACGGTAGTGGCGTTCCTCGATTGCGGGAGCCGTTCGCGTCGGGTGGTGGAGCCAGGGCAGCTCTTCCCGTCCCCGTCGCTGTGCCCGTCCCCCGGGCCACGGGTTCACGTGCGGTCGACCCCGTCCCCCGGGGCTCCGCCGGGAGGAACAGCACCCACCCAACAGCCCCATGCGCCCCACCACCCGAGCACCGGTCCGCCGGCGGCCTGAGGGGTCCGGCACCCGGCGGACCGGCCCCCGCC